>QMLA01000178.1 GCA_003646585.1 Deltaproteobacteria bacterium
CACCGCCTCAGAGATCATCCTGGTTATGCGCAGCTCATACCCCTCTTGGGTTCCATCGGCATCGATGGAATTGAGGCAGATTTCACCCGCCCCGCGCCTTTCGGCTTCCTTGGCCCACCAGAGGGCGTCAATCCCCGTGGGGGTCCTTCCCCCATTTATCCAGACCTCATAACCCGAGGGTATCCTTTCCGTCTTTCCCACATAAAGGACATCCATCCCCAACACTATACATTGACTCCCAAAGGCCCTTGCCCCTTCGGAGATGAGCCACGGGTTCTTGACCGCAGCGGTATTTATGGAGACCTTCTCGGCCCCTGCAAGCAGTACCTGCCTCATGTCCTCAAGCGTCCTTATCCCCCCTCCCACGGTGAGGGGGATGAAGATCTGGCGGGCCACGCGGTCCACAAGATCTATGACGATCTGGCGGCTTTCGGCAGAGGCGGTGATATCGTAAAAGATGATCTCGTCGGCCCCTTCTTCGTAATAGTAACGGGCCATCTCCACGGGGTCTCCCACCGGCACATTCCCCTTGAACTTGATCCCCTTGGTGGTCTTGCCGTCCTTTATGTCCAGACAGACCACGATTCTTTTACTCAGCATCCCTTAAGGGCTCCAGCGGCAGAAGTTTTCAAGCATCCTCAAGCCCGGCCTTCCGCTTTTTTCCGGATGAAACTGAACGGCCCATAGGTTAGCATGGGCCACAACCGAAGGGAATTCCACACCGTAGTCGGTCACACCGATAATGACCCCTGGGTCCTCCGGCCTGGGATGGTAACTGTGCACAAAGTAGAATTCGTGCCTTGGATCGATCCCCGAAAACAGGGGATGCGAAACCAGGACCTTCACCCTGTTCCAGCCCATATGGGGGACCTTAAGGGGGTTTCCACAAGGGTCAAGCAACGGCTCGGGAAACCTCACCACCTTCCCCGAGAGAATCCCAAGCCCCCTAGCCCCGTCCTCTTCGCTCTCCTCAAAGATTATCTGCATCCCCAGACAGATCCCCAAAAGCGGCCTCCCCGAGCGGAAGAATTCCCTTATGGCCTCATCGAGGCCCCTTTCCCTAAGGTTTTCCATGGCCTTCCCTGCCGCCCCCACCCCCGGGAAGATGAGCCTTGAGGCTCGTAGCACTTCTTCAGGGTCAGAGGTGATGAGGGACTCCTGGCCCAGATAATCAAGGGCCCTTTTAACGCTTGTGAGATTTCCCGCCTTATAGTCCAGAATCGCTATCATGCCAGAGGATTTTAACACCTCCTTCTAAGGGAGTTGAGCCCCATGGGTACTTTTTATAAAGTTTGGGCGTGGGAGTTTTTTTGCGTTTTAGGGTCTTTCTCTTTCCGGTTGCCCTCTTTTGCCTCTTTTTCTTTGTGAGATTGAAGCAGGCCGAGATCGTCTTTGAGAAACCCCGCCTTTACCTCTGGGGAGAGGGGGTCCCGGTCCTCTCCACCCTGGACGGATACTACTGGCTGCGCCTGGCAGAGATGATAAGGGAAGGGGCATACAGGCCCGGTGCCCCCGACCCTCTGAGGAACGCCCCCGATAACCAGTTCGGGGAGGATGAAAAGAAGGTTCGCCTTCCTTCGCCTCCTCCCTTGCTTTCGGTCCTTTTGGCTCTTACGGCCTGGATAAGCGGGGAGCCCGTGGACAGGGCCTTTTTGTCCTTCCCCCTCATTCCCTTTTTAGCCGGCCTTTTGGCCTTTCCCCTGTTTTTCATCGGCAAAAGGCTCTGGGGGGAACTGGCCGGTTTGGGGATGGCCCTGGGAGGGCTCTTCTGCCTCGAATACATGGTGAGGACCGATGTGCTGAGGCTTGATACCGATGCCCTAAATCCCTTCTTTTTGTTCCTCATAGCCTACCTGCTTCTTGGGCTCCTTAAGGATTTTGGCTATCGGAAGCTTATAGCCTTGACGGTAACCGTGCACCTTTTTCAATGGTGGTACAGCCATCCTGGGTTGATCCTGCCCCTTCTTGGTTTTTACGGCCTGGGCCTGCTGATTTCGGGCAGGGGATTGAAGGAGACCGCAAGGAGAACGGCCCTTGTAGTTTTGTTCTGCAACCCCTGGATCCTCTATGAGGGCTTTTGTAACCTCTGGGCGATGGTCGCAAAATACATGTTTCCCGGTCTGATGAAGGAAGAACTCAGCCTCATACCCCCAGAGGTCTTCTCCCGATCTGTAAGCGAGCTTAAGGCCCTGGGGATGTGGAAGGTCTTTGGCCTCACCTTAACCCATCCCCTTCTGGGTTACTTAAGCCTTGGAGGACTTGTGCTGTTCTTTATGAGGGATAGGCGTTGTGTGATACTTCTTCCGTTACTTTGTCTTGGCATGATGTCCTTCTGGGGGCCAAGGCGCTTCATGATCTATCTTGGTCCCTTTATGGGTTTGGGGATAGGGGCGCTTTTGCAGCTTGCAGAAGATATCCTTGAGGGAAAGCTCAAAGGGAAGCTGCTTTTAAGCATGAGGATGTTTTTGATTTGTCTTCTCTTTGGTTCTGTGGTTGCACCTTCAAAGTTTGACGTAAAACCCGTTCCCCAAATTGGTGCCCCTTTGGCTGAAGCGATGGGGAGGATGAGGGTAGAGCTTTCAGAGGAGGCCTTCATTTGGTCGTGGTGGGATTATGGCTATCCGGTTTCACAGATTGCTCGAAAGGCGGTCTATTTGGATGGAGGCTGCTGGCGCAACTCAAAGGCCCTCCTTGTGGCAAGAAGTTTTGTCGCCAAAGATTTCCAAACCGCTTACAACCTCATAAACGGTACAACTGAACTCGGAAAGAAAGGGATAAAGGAGCTTTTGGAGGAAGGAAAGACCCCTGGGGAAGTCATCGGCGAAATACAGCAAGGGAAATACAACGGTGAACTCAGATGCCCCGTTTACTGGCTCCTTACCGGTTTGGACATCCCCAAATTTTACTGGATCTCCTTTTTCGGCACATGGGATCCAAAGAAATCGGAAGGGAGGCACCTTCCCTATTTTACCCTTGGCCTTTGTGAAGGAAGGGGAGGAGGGGTTTTGTGCCAGAGGGGAATTGTGGACTTAAAAAGAGGGGTCCTTCTGATTCCTCCTTCCAAGAGGGTGAAACTTGGGGAGTTACAGATGATAGAGCTTGACGAAGGGGATAGGGGCAGGATCATAAAGGTGCTCAGGATGGGGGGTGGCCCTTCGGTCTTTTTGGTGAAAAAAGGGGAATTCATGTGGGGATATCTGGCAAAACCGGAGGTAAAAGACACGGTTTTTCACCGATTGTTCTTTTTGGGAGAGGAGACCTCCTTTTTCGAACCTGTCTTCTCCGACTTTCCTCATGTGAGGATTTTCAAGGTGAAAGAGGAAATGTAAAGGGTATTGACACTTGCTTTGTTTGCGGTATTTAATCTTTGACGA
>QMLA01000179.1 GCA_003646585.1 Deltaproteobacteria bacterium
CGGTGATCCCCATCCGATCGAGCATATTCGCCAAGGACTGTACGGTGAACCAGGTTCCCCTCTTATCTCCCGTGCCCTTGAGCCCCACTACCAGTCCGTAACCTATGAGCTCATTGGGCCTTACCCCCTGGAAGAACCCGAGGTCCTTTATCCTCTGGGCCCCATGGGCGAGGAGGGGAAGCAGTATCGCTGTGAGCAAAAGCGCCCTTTTCATCTTAGAAAGGCCATATGAGGTCTAGGATCCGGGTCAGGAACCCGGGTCCCTGCTTGTCCGAGACCACTCCCTTCCCCGAGTACTCTATCTGGGCATCGGCCAATGCGGTTGAAAGCACCGTGTTATCCGCCCCGATGTCCTCTGGCCTGACCACACCCCTGAGCATTATGTATTCCCTCTCCCGGTTTATCTTCACCTCCCTCCAGCCCTCGATTACCAGATTCCCATTTGGCAGCACCTCAACCACCTGACAGCTTATGGTGGCCAAAAATCGCGTGCTGCGCGATGTGGTCCCTTCGCCCTCAAAATCCATGCCTATGCTCGATTTGAGCTCGGGCTTGAATCCCCCTGACCATATCTTGTCAAGGCCGAAGTGGAGGGGAGCATTCAAAAAGGTAGTTACACCGGCATCGACCTCCGAAGAACGCGACGTTTCGGTCTTGGCGCTGTTTTGAGCACTGTTGACCTCCACAATCTTCACGGTCACGATGTCTCCCACCTGCCGGGCCTTGTGATCCAGAAAGAGGGATCTTTCGCCTTCCCGCCAGAGGGAACCTTCAGACAGCGGTTCTGAAGGGGGGGCGATCACAGGCCGGAAGGGAGGGCGTTTGACCAATTCCCTCTTCTCGGCACAGCCCAAAAGGAGGAGAACAGCCCCCAGAACCAAAAAGGTCCTTCTCATCATAGTCCCCTCACCTTCAGGATCGACTCGCTGACCACCTCCGCTAGGAACTCTTTGCCCGAATTCAGGTTCCTCACCCTTATGGTTTCCCCGATCCTTCCCTCCTCAAGCACCACCGCGAGCACCTGAGCCCTCACCCGTGGAGTATCGACTATGACCTTCACCACATCACCCTTTCTCACCGCTGGAGGGACCTCCACCTGATCCCAACGGAAGGGGGAACCCCTGGGGATGGAGGTAGTGGTGCGTTTTCCGTAAAGCCACTGGGAATCGAGAACAATGCCCCTTGGCAGACGCGAAAGTTCCAGCTCCCTCATGGTTATGTCTTGCGGTGTCAGAAGCTGATGCCTATTGATGCGCCTTGAGGCCAGGGGTACAGGGGCCCACGCCCTGACCACTCCCGAGACCAGGACCTTTTGTTCGAAATTCCCCACCCTCAAGAGCACCGTGAAACTCGCCCTTCCGAGGATCTTCCTCGAATTTTCAAACACCAAGTAACGGACCTTACCCACCGGCAGTATGGCCTTTCCGCTGACCTTGAAGTCCTCAAGCTCAAGCCTCCTTGCAAAAGGGAGCTTCCCTTTCAGGTGTTCCAGGACGATCTCCTTGATCTGATCTTCGGTTAGCCTTTGGAAGGCACGCTTAACTTTGACCTTCCCCGGGCAGGAAAGTTCCACCCCTTCCCCGACCTTTGCCCTGATCATCGCACATCGAAGGATTCGCTCCGAGCCAGGAAGGGGCGCCTTCCCTAAGGTTATGTCCCGAAGGGCGTCCCTTTCCCCCTGAATGACGGCTATCTCCCCCAGACGGATCCACTCACCCTTTACGGTGACCTCCCTGGGTATCGTGACCCGGCTCTGGGCGAAGGCGACCGATCCCAAAAGGAGTCCCAGAAGCAGAAGCCTCCGCATTCCCCTTACCTCTTCAGGTTTACGGTTGAGCCGAGCATGTCGTCTGCTGCTTGGATCACCTTGCTGTTTATCTCATAAGCCCTCTGGGCCATGATCATCTCGACCATCTCACCAACGAGATCCACGTTGGACATTTCCAGAAACCCCTGAGCGATGGTCCCAAATCCCTCCTCTCCCGGGTTTCCTGTTACCGGATCCCCTGAGGCCTCGGTGGCCAGAAAGAGATTTTTGCCTATCGCCTTGAGGCCTGCGGGGTTCACGAAATCAGCAAGCTCAATGCGTCCCAGTTCCTGAGGGGCCGTCTGCCCGGGCAAGGTAACCGTAACGGTACCATCCGGCAGGATCGTTATCGACTGGGCCTCCGTTGGGATGACTATCTCGGGCTGAAGGGGGTATCCTTCAGAGGTCACGATTGTCCCGTCACTTGATAGCTTGAAGGCCCCCGAACGGGTGTAAGCGATCGTCCCATCGGGAAGGCTCACCTGGAAAAATCCCTTCCCTTCTATGGCCAGATCGAGGGGGTTCTGAGTCTGATGGTAATCTCCCTGAAGAAAGAGTTTCTGAACCGAAGCAAGCCTGACCCCCAGACCCAGGTCTATTCCCGTGGGGATTTCGGTACCTGCAGCCCCCTGAGCCCCTGCGGCTTTAAGCGTCTGGTAGGAGAGGTCCTCGAAATCGGCCCTTGATGCCTTAAACCCCGTCGTGTTTATGTTGGCCAAATTGTTGGCTATGACGTTTATCCTCATCTCCTGAGCCTTCATACCGGTGGCCGAAATCCAAAGGGCCTGCATTTTCCCCTCCTTTATGCCTTTATTACCTCCTGAAGTAACCTTCGACTGACATCTTCAAAGGCCGTTTGAACCGCCTTCTGATAGGATTCAAAGCTCCGGACCACATTAATGAGCTTTACCATCTCCTCAATGGCACTGACGTTTGACCGTTCCAGATATCCCTGCTTTACCGAGAAAGCACGGGCCTCGGATGGCTGAGCACCTTTAACCCTTATCAAACCCCTGCCTTCGGGGATGTATTCCGTCCCCTCGGGAAAGGTGACGATCCTCAAGGCATCGACCATCTCACCATCGACGACGATCTCGCCGGCCTCATTGACGACAACCGAACCATAGCGCCCTATCATAATGGGACCCCCCTGTCCCATCACACGATACCCCTCGGTGGTCACAAGGAACCCATCGGGGTCGAGCCGGAAGTTCCCTTTCCTGGTGTACCTCGTCCCCAAGGGCGTCTCGATCACGAAAAATCCCTCCCCCGAGATGGCAAGATCCAGGGGGTTCCCCGTGGGTTTCAACATCCCCTGGGTCAGATCAACGGTCCTTTTGGACAGGTTCACGCCCACGGGGAGGGGATTCTGTCCCGTTTCGGAAAGCACTTCCATCTTGAAAGCGATTACCTGCCGCTTGTAGCCAGGTGTATCGAGATTGGCCAGGTTATGGCCTATGGCCTCAAGCCACTTTTCAAGGACAATTCCTGCCGAAGCAAGTCCCGAAGTGAACTCTATCGAGGCCATCCTGGACCTCCTTCTCGGGGTAAGGATAGCAAGCA
>QMLA01000180.1 GCA_003646585.1 Deltaproteobacteria bacterium
CCAGAACCCCGCTTGGACCTGGGAAGGGGGCTCTCGGAGAGGGGGTTGGTCCATGCCATGATTGACATAAGCGATGGATTCCTCCAGGATCTGGGGCACATCCTTGAGGCCTCGGGGGTGGGGGCGGAGATCCACCTTGACAGGCTTCCCCTGGAAGGCGATTACCTTGAGGAATGCCGCCAAATGGGACTTGATCCCCTTGAACTTGCCCTTGTGGGCGGAGAGGACTATGAGCTCGTCTTCACCGCACCCGAGGACAGGGCAGAGGAAGTGATGGATCTCGGAAGGCAACTGGGGGTGAGGATCGAGGCGGTCGGCAGGGTCCTGCGGGAAGGGATCGAGCTTTTGAAGGATGGGCGTCCTTATCCCTTACCCCAGTTTGGCGGTTACGACCATTTCCGATGGGCAAGTTCTATGTAGCCGATATAAAGGAAAGGGACCTGGTGGAGGCCCCCTTTCTGGTGACCGATAAGGTACTGGTCACCGCCAAGACGGGGACGAGGTACATAAAGGTAAGGCTGAGGGACCGAACCGGCGAGATAGAGGGTCGTATCTGGGAGGAGGTGGAGGAGAGGGGAAACCTCTTCGAGCGAGGGGACTTCGTGATGGTAAAGGCCGAGGCGGTGCAATATCAGGGACGGCTGCAACTGAACGTGCTCGAGCTCAGGGTTTGCTCCGAGGAGGAGATAACGCTCGAGGACTTCGTCCCCCCACCGAGGAGGGATCCCGGGGAGATGCTCCAAGAGCTGAAGGAACTCGCATCCGAGATCGGGGATCCCTATCTCAGGAGGCTTGTGATGGCCTTCCTCCGGGATGAGGCCTTTTTGCAGGACTTCCTTCGGGCCCCTGCCTCAAGGGCCCTCCATCATGCGAGGCTTGGAGGGCTTCTGGAACACACCCTCTCGGTGGCGAAGCTGGTGGAGAAACTCCGGGGACATTACGAGGGGGTGGACTGGGACCTGCTCATGGCGGGGGCAATCCTGCACGATGTGGGAAAGGTCAGGGAACTGAAGGGGGGACCGGCCTTCGAATACACCTCCAAAGGGAGATTACTGGGCCATATCGTTCTCGGGGTTGAGATGGTGTCCAAGAAGATCGAGGCCATAGAGGGATTTCCCGAGGAACGGGCCATGCTCCTCAAGCATCTCATCGTAAGCCACCACGGCAGACACGAATGGGGTTCCCCCAAAAGGCCCAAGACCATCGAAGCGGAACTTCTGCATCGCCTGGATGACCTGGACGCTAAGGTCGAGGGGATCCTGGAATGGATAGGGAAGGGGGAAGGGAGGTGGACGGAATTCCACCGGGGATTTGAACGGGCCTTCTGGAGGGGTGATGAACCCGAGGGTTGACATTTGCACGAGGATGAATATACTGTGCTCAATGGCAATTGCCCTTGAAGAAGGGTAGTTGCTGTTAATTTTTTAACTGAGAAGACCTCCGGTCGGTTTCCCGAGATTTCAAGGGGCTGAAACGGGGGTTTGCTTATATTGGGAAGAAGTTAAGGAAGGGAGGGTGAGATCCTTGGGGATTTAAAAATTTAATTTAAGGGGGGTGAAATTGAGGGCACTGGGGAGGCACTTGGTTGTGGAGCTTTATGATTGTGATCCACAGATCCTCAATGATAAGGAAAGGATAGAGGAGATAATGACCAAGGCAGCGGAGGTCTCTGGAGCGACGATCGTTCAGAAGGTCTTCCACGTGTTCAATCCCCATGGGGTAAGCGGTGTGGTGGTGATAGCTGAATCGCATTTGGCCATTCATACCTGGCCCGAGTACGGATATGCCGCTGTGGATGTCTTTACCTGTGGCAGCAGTGTGGATCCTTGGAAGGCTTACGACTACATCAAGCGGGAGCTCAAGGCCGGGTATCAAAGCACGATGGAGATGTTGAGGGGTGAACTTCCCCAAAGGAGGGAGCACAGAGCCGTCCTTGAGCCCCTCTATGCGCAAGGGAGGTTGTGAGGTGCTCTTTTCGAAACCGGGAAGGTTCTTCCTGACCTGTGGACGAGGGGAGGGGCTTACGCCGCTTAATGCCTTCGATGCGGCCCTGTGGGATGCGGGTGTAGGCGATCTGAACCTCGTGAAGGTCTCAAGCATCCTTCCTCCCCGATGTCGTGAAGACAGTACACCCCTTGAATCTGGCAGCATCGTTCCGGCCGCCTATGCTTACATCATCGGCGATATCCCCGGGGAGGTCATCTCGGCTGCCGTTGCCGTGGGTGTTCCAGAGGACCCCGACAAACCCGGGCTCATCATGGAATATTCGGCAAAGGGCCATCGCGACGAGGCAGAGGCCATAGTCAGGCGGATGGTGGAAGAAGGGATGGCCATGCGCGGAAGGAGGATCAAGGAGATAAAGAGTTGCGCCGTGGAGTGCAAAGTGGAGAGGATAGGAGCTGCCTTTGCCGCAGTGGTATTCGGACCATAGGCCGTTGAAGACTGCCCCCCTCACCTTCCTCTGCTGTGACTCCCCCTATCCGGAAAGCCGGACGGTGATTTTGGGTTGCCCCCTCGATCTCACCGCAAGTTTCAGGCCCGGCTGCCGTTTTGCCCCCAATGCCATAAGGGAAGCCTCCTGGAACCTGGAGAGCTTCAGCCCCGCACTCGAAAGGGACCTGGAGGATTTGTGCGTGGCGGATATCGGAGACCTCCCCCTTTCGTCCGATCCCCAAAAGGCCCTCACAGAGGTCCAGCAGGCGGTTGAGGGGATCCTTTCCGACGGAAAGGTTCCTGTCATCTTAGGTGGAGAGCACCTTTTGAGCCTCGGCAGCATAAGGGCCTTTCGGGACCTTTATCCTGAGGTGAGGGTTTTGCAGATCGATGCCCATGCCGACTTCAGGGATGAATACCTAGGGGCGTCCCTCTCCCATGCCACTGTGATGAGGAGGGTTTCGGAGGAGCTCGGTCCCGGAAGGGTGTTTCAGGTCGGCGTGAGGTCCTGGGACAGGAAGGAGAGGGAGGAGGCCAGGGGAACGGCCACCTTCTTGGGAGAGGATCCTCCCTCGGACCTCCCCCCCGAAGTCCTCAGGGGACCCCTTTACGTGAGTCTGGACCTGGATGTGCTCGATCCTTCGGTCTGTCCGGGGGTGGGAACCCCTGAGCCCGGGGGCTGGAGTTTTAAGGAACTTCTCGGCTTCCTCTATGGTCTGCCCTGGGAGAGGGTCATAGGGGTGGATATGGTGGAGCTTGCCCCTCCCCATGACCCCTCCGGGACCTCGGCGGTGGTCTCTGCCAAGGTCCTCCGGGAGATTCTCCTGATGCTGGGCGAAGGATGTCGGGACTTTTCGAACCGTGGGAAATAGGGGGTATCAGGTTCAGAAACCGCCTGGTCCGTTCGGCCACCAACATGAGAC
>QMLA01000181.1 GCA_003646585.1 Deltaproteobacteria bacterium
AAATACAAAATTTTAAAAGTTTCAAACCAGAAAAGCAACAAAAAAGTAAACAATAAATATTAAAATAAAAACAAATGTAACAAAACAAACAAGAAGGAGTTTTATCATGAATAAGATGACGAGGAGGAGTTTTATCAGAAAACGTTATTACAACAGCTTTTGTGCTTGGTTTGCACTTTGAGGGTTGTTCTGAATCTTCTGAGTTGTCAACACAAACAACACAAACAACTCCATCAACTTCAACAACTCCATCAACACCAACAACCCACCTGAACATCAAGACGGAGCAAACAATAGACACCACAAACAGCATAATAGTCACGATTCTGAGCATGTACGCTTCAGAAAAACCAGTAATTACGATCACAAATCCGTACACACAAAAAATAGAGCCAAAACAAAGATATGATAAGTGGGTTGCAGAAATCCAGCAGCAAAAACCATCAGACTATACAATAACCATACAAACGGGAGAGCAAGAAAAAACAGTAGCAATAGAGGGATTGTTGTCACAGCAAGAATATCAAGCCATGGCAGGAATACAGGACACGATAGACCAGATGTACCACCAGCTCGTGAGAGACCAACGCCTCGGGCAAGGAATACAACAAAAAAAGAATACAATGAAGAAAGCGGCACAATATGCAAGCAAACAGACACCACAAAACACCCAAGCCATACAAGCCACCCTCGCACTAGGACACGCCACCACAAACAAGAAACTCCCAGAAAACCCTGACGACATATACAACCTCGTCAAAAAAAACCAGAACCCACTACTCTGGAACGGCGCAGAGACACACGAATACCACGACGACTATGGCAACACGTTCAAGATATACACGCACAACCAGGCCGAGCACGCATGGCTACTCTCCCGCGTACTCGCGAAAATAGAACAAAAACACGGACCCAACATAGCCCAAAAATACGGCCTGCTAATAGGGCACGACACGAGCTGGTGGAGCCAGATACAACAAAAAGCCAGGGACATAAGAGACAAGCTAGACAGAGGAGAGAGGCCACAAATAGGAGAAAACGCAGTCAGAATAGGATACATCACCTCAAAAGATCCCGTGGACATCACCCACCCGGACTATCTCAACCTCGCGCTAACAAGCACCGACTGGTACGTCACGCTCACAGAACAAGGAAAAACATTCTTCCCCGTGGACGACAACACCCTAAAACAAAAATTCTCTGACCCCAAAGACAGGGCTCTCGCACTACAACTCCTCGCCGAGACACCATTCAAAACCTGGACCACAGACTACACCGGCATCGAGTACGGCTTCCAGGCAGCCAAAACATTCTGGAACCACCACGTCCCCAAAGCCAGACAACTCACAGAAGAAGCGCTTAAAGACTGGCCCATCGGACCCAATGAGAGGCACATGCTTACCTCTTTCTATGTAATACTAGGTGACGCAGCACACCACGGAGAACTACACAGCATAGCATTCCTGTGGGGGATGGGAGACATAGACACGATAGAACACTTCGATGAGAATCCAATTGCAAAGCTTATAATCAGCAATGTCAGAAACCCCGACATGGACGAGATATACATGCGCGAATACCCAGACGCGCCCACAAACATACTATCTAGGAACTCTGAAGAGTGGAGGGGTGTGAAGTTTATATACGGTGCAACTCACGTGTCCCCCATGTACGCGGACAAGGTGGGATGGCCCAAGAGAAGGCCCAACGAAAGAGAGTACTACGAGGAAATGCTACCCGCAATGGCAGCCGCAAACGGACTCCCGTGGACCTGGCAAGGGGTTCAAGGACTCTTCAGGGCAGAGCTCGCCACCACGATAGACGACAGGACTGCCAGCCTGCTCAGGCAAAAATACGGTAGCGACGCTATCATAGGACCAGCAAACACGGTGGGTCCCTTCTTCTCGAGAAAAGGAATAACCATGGACACGAGAATAGCCCAAGAAAAAGGAAGAGCACCAGACGGAAGGGCACTACCAGAGAGATTCTATGCATTCATAACCTGGCCCAGGCACACCCACAGGGAACTACCAGAAGCCATAGGGCCATACAACAAGAAGATACACACCCACCAGTATGTTACTGCCAGGCTATGAAGCTGTCAAGGCCCAGCACATCGCCAAGCCTTCAAGGTTGTTAATTCATGCTCAACAATACCCTTCTGGTGTTGATGCTTCCCGCCTGTAAATCTACCTACCTGTAAACCCCTTAGAATTGAAAGAACATCAAACCAATTGTACTCGTTCACGGTAAAACCAACCCGTTTCAGTTAAATTCGTTTTCTCATCCACCAACTACCAAATCAACCGTCAATCACCTAAATTATTAAATAATTTTGCAAGAATAAGGAATTTAATGGCAATTGAAGATAAACTGGAAAAGGTGGAAAAAGAATTGCAGAATTTAAGAAAATTAATATCTCTCGCTGAAGATCCGATTGTAGAAAGACGGAATGTTAAGCTCAGGGGAATGGCGAAAATCGTTTCTGAGAATGAACTTGAAGAATCGATAAAAGAGGCGAAAAAATCAGTATTCAAAGCATTTAACAGTTAGCATTTAATTTGGCTTACCTCAGTCTTAGTGATCCTTATGTTTTATGTCACAGACACACCTCTAATCTGGTATTTGGCTGACAAACTGCCTGAACATCAATGAAGTTTTCATGTCAGCAGAGAATGGCGAATCCATTATTTTCATCCCTACTATAGTGTTAGCAGAATGCTTGTACCTGGTTGAGAATGGGAAAATAGAACTGAGCTTCAACGATTTAATAAAAAAGTTGGAGATTAGCAATAATTTTGTTCCAACCTCATTTAATTTCCAAATCTTAAAACTCTTACCGAAGATTGAGCTGAAAGAATTGCATGATAGGGTTATCGTAGCCACTGCAAAGCTTCTAAATGCGAAATTAATAACGAAGGACAAGGAAATAATAGATTCTGGAATTGTTGAAGTTATTTGGTAGTTTCAACTTTTCCAATTTTTCCATTTAATCTCCGCTGTCCTCTCGATTCAATCTTCTAAAATTTAACACTCGTAAACGGCTTCAACAATCTTCGACGTATAATCTAACAAATTTCTACACAAACACACACCGAGACGCCTCATCACGAAACTGTGAACATGCCACTCCTAGTCTTTCAAACCATAGTTATTACAATTTGAGTAAAACTTGTATTTAGTTGAGAACCATAACAATTGATTTCATAGGTTTCCCATTCAGTACGAATCTGTATAGTCCCAAAAAATTTGACTTTAAATACCCTCAAACAACTGATGGGTTACGGCAGATTGACAGAGAGGAAGATAAGGTACATTGTAAGACACAAGAGAAGAGGAAAAACTAACAGAG
>QMLA01000182.1 GCA_003646585.1 Deltaproteobacteria bacterium
GCCCACCACAGTCGACAAGTACACCTACCACCCGAAGGTGGTGCTTAACAACGGCGAGGAGTGGGATCTGACGGACGTGACGCAGGACGTGATCGCGGATAAGCTCACGGTCACGGTTTCGACCGCTAACACGAGAATCGACGTGGGCAGCACCGCGTCGATTACCTGGAGCATCACTCGCCAGTACGACGGCACCACGGTAACGGACTACAGCATAACGATCACAAGGGACGGGGCTGCGTGGTACTCCGGTACTGAAGGTTCAAAAACGGATTCCCTCTCTGCGGTCGGAAGCCACGAGTACACATGCAGCGCGGTCACGGACAACACCTACGGCATCACGGCGTTCGACACGAACACGCTTACCGTTATCTGGGACCGGCTCGAGGTCTACGGCTACGGGGTCAACGACACGCACGTGAACGTGAGCGACCCGGTCCTCGTCTGGGTAAAGATGCGTTACGACTACGACGACGTGGTTTTCGACTCCTCCAAGGGCACCGTCTACATCGGCGGCGTGCAGGCCGCGTGGGACCCCGCGAACCAGTACTGGTACGTGGTGCTGAGCTACGACTCGGTCACTACACTGGAATGCGGCATCCCCAGCTCGTTCACGGACAGCAAGTACAGGCTGACCGCAATAACCGGCGACACGACGCAGACTATCATCTGGGACCGCATAATGATCACGTACTTCGTCCAGACGCCCGGGGCGTCGTACCTCTCGGTCGGCACCAGCGTGACCTTCGAGGGCTACGTGTACTACGAGGCGACCAGCTCGGCCATAGGAGCCCAGACAAATGCCGTCAAGATAACCGCAAATGAGACGGACGTCTACTACGTCTCCACGGACGCAAGCGGGTACTTCAGCTGGAGCGTGCCCTCGACCTACTACTCCTCGGAGGGCGAGATCACCTTCAGGTTCGACCCGGTCGCCTCGCCGGACGGCGTGACCGTCGAGAAGGGCTACATCGAAGTGACGATAGTCTGGTCCGAGGTTCGGACCGTCGGCATGAGGAGGACCTGGCAGGGGAGCGACTGGACGACGGGCTTCGCGGTCACGTTCGAGTTCTTCGTGGCGTTTGCAAACTACACGACCATTACGAGCGGAACCGTGTACCTCTACACGAATGCGACCGGCGCCTTCCAGCAGATGGCAAGTGCCTCTGTCGGCAGCGACGGCTACGTGACGATCAAGACGTTCGTCATCGAGAAGATAGACTACCTCCACGTGCTGATGAACATCAGCGGTCCGGTCGTGGACGACAACATCTACGAGGCGGTGATCTACGTCCCCGGCGAGCTGCTGTACTTCGACCCGGATCCGTCTTGGGACGTGCCCGACCCGGAAGTGCCGAACCAGATAAGGATAATTGCCGGCACCAACAGAAAGGACTGCACGTTCTACATCTACGTTGGCGGCACGCTGTACGGGGTGTACGACGAGTCGGTGATAAGGTCCGGGGCGCTGATACAGTTCACGGAGCCGGGCACGTTCACCGTGGTGGTCGAGGCGAGCGACTCGATAGGCACGATCACGGGAAGTCTCGAGGTGGTTGTGAGGGCGGTTCGCGGCGCCATAATAATCGCCATTCACGACCAGCAGGGACGCAGCCCGATAGAGGCAATAAAGGTGCTTGTCAACGGCACCGAGGCGTACGGCGAGCTCCTCGAGCCCGGGCACCGCGTCAAGATAGAGCGGTACGGGCAGAACTTCGTCTACACGCACCTCGCCTACAACATCACGATCGTGCACTGGAAGTTCGGCGACGTGCTCTGGCAGTCAACGGTCTCGTTTACCACCGGGCAGACCGAGATCCTCGTGGACGCGGCGGTGAACATATACTCCTGGAAGTTCCAGAACCAGGGCGAGACGCCCGTCTGGGTCTCCGTCACCCGCGGGGCGGGCGAGTGGAGCGAGTGGTGCTACCCGTGGGAGATAATTGAGTTCTGGCTGTTCCCCGGCTCGTACACGCTGCAAATCAACTACACGCAGTACAGCGGCAACTACTTCATAATCATGAACGGCACGGCGACGACGACCTCCTTCTCGATAACCAGCGACTACGCGATGATCCTGTCGGGCACGACGCTGCGGGACGTGTTCGGCTCGGTCAGCAACCTCTACGACTACGTGGAGAACGTCAACGCGACGCTCACGAACCAGATAATAAGCGTGAACGTGACGATCGCAAACGTGAACTCCTCGCTCGCAAATCAAATCATCAACGTCGACATAAACCTGAGCAACGTGAACACGACCCTCGGGCAGCAGCTCGTGAACATCCTGGCGGACATATCGAACGTGAACGCCACGCTCTTCGCCCAGACGGTCAACATAATCGCGAACATCCAGAACCTGGCCGCCAACACGCTTGGCAGCCTGCTCGAGCTGGACGGGCTCGACGACTACCTGTACACCTACAGGCCGGAATTCGCCGGCAACATGACGCTTGAGGCCGAGTTCATGCCACTGAACGCGACGGGCACGCACTACATCGCGGGCGTGGGAGAGGAAATAGACGCATTTAGTTTCGATGGCATGAATGACTACATTCGGGTCGACAAGACGTGGTCATATGGTCCGTCTTATCTTAATTCGTCGACTTGGGAAGTTCTATTTTATATGGATTCATTGCCGCCTTCTGGTCATACCTATAAACTGTTTGGTTCCGATGCACATGAGATGTCAATTTTTGTCGATGATCTTAGAAGAATAGGATTTAGGCATGTAAGCAACGTGTATCTTTATTCTGGGCTTTATGTTTCAGCAGGCAAATGGATACATTTCATAGTTTCGGTAAAATATCTTGCTCCAAATCAAGTCGAGTACATCATGTTGGTTAATGGCGAAGTAGTACAGGGCAACCGGACACATGATAGACTCAACTACAATCAGACGTATAGCGCATATTATCTTGGTCATAGCAGCATATGGAAAGGGACATTTTTTAACGGTAAGATCGCTTTTGCTCGTTTTTATAACCGTTCTCTTTCTCTAAGCGAATTACAACACAACTACGAGCATCCCTACAACCCCGTGACGGACGGGCTCGTTCTCTGGCTCGACGGCGGGCACGTTAGAGGCAACATGGTCTACGACCTCAGCGGCAACGGCAACCACGGCACGATGCACAACGGCGTCACGCAAACGAGGACTTACTTCAAGGACGTCTGGGCGCTCGTGGTCGACGACGGACGCGTCGGATTCAAGATGCTCAACGAGACCGGCTGGACGTACGCGTGGGCAAACGACACCTCGATCACCCTCCGCAACGGGCTCTGGTACCGCTACTCGGTCACGTGGGACGGAGCGACGATTTCGCTTTAC
>QMLA01000183.1 GCA_003646585.1 Deltaproteobacteria bacterium
CAGGATACGGGGCTGCTCAGGTGGATCGAACACAAGCGGCTCGTAGGCCGGAAAATCCGGCCTACGAGCCGCTTGTGTTCGATCCACCTGAGCAGCCCCGTATCCTGGGGGTGATGGTGGGACTCATAAGGAGGCTCCGGTAAGGTCGGGCTCAATACCCGGGCGGAAGCGGGAGATGTTCTGTCACCTCCACGTGAGGAGCGGCTTTACGTTTCTGTTTGGGACCTTCACCCCGGAGCGGCTTGTCGAGAGGGTGAGGGACCTGGGGATGAGGGCTGTGGCGCTCACCGACCGGGGCGGCCTCTACGGGGCGGTGAAATTCACAAGGCTAACGGATCATGCCCGCATAAAGCCCATCCTGGGGATAAAGGCTCAGCTTTCTGACGGCTCGATCCTGGTGCTCCTGGCAAGGACCGGGGAGGCCTTCGGGGAGGATCTCTACACGAGGTCCAGAACCACGGGCTTGAGGGGGGACCGCAGGGTGGTTCAGGAGCTGCTGTCGCTGTCAGGTCGGCTCGGGCACATCGAGGATGCAGCTCGTAAAGTTCGCAGAATAGTTAAAAAGATGCATACTGAAGGCGAGACGATTCCTAATATCCAGAACATGCTCAAAGAAGACCTGCTAGATTAAACGCCATTTTGAAAATTTGGATGGTAAAGGAGAGGGAAAATCTACCAAGATTTTCGTTTTAATTTGGGGCAATTTGGGTTACTTGAGACAGTTTCTGGCAAGAAGGGGTGTGAAAGTCGCGTGGTTGCTTGATTTTAGGAAGGGCAGGCCTCAGGGGGTGGTCTAAGTTTGGGATATTGCCTTGATGTAGCGGATCCTCAGTTCGGTGAGAAGGCTCTTCAAAAGGCCATCCTCTTCAGGGGTGAGGTTTCCTTTGGTCTTTTCAGCCAGTATTTCGAGCAGATCGATGGTCTGCTTTGCCATGGGGAGGTTCTTCTGGATTTGTTTGGTGGTGGGCTCAGGGATCTCCCCGAGATGCATGAGGCAGGTTGTGCTCAGGGAATAGATGAAGCTCGAGAAGGTGATCTTGGGAATGGACTCCTGAGATCTCGTCTCCTCCTTCTGGGCATTCTCCTCCTTCCTTGCGAAAAACCGCTTGTCGACGACCTTAAAGCCCTTTTTCTCCTCCACCCTCTCCTCACCCATCCCCGGTTTCCTCCCTAAAGGTTTTTATAGGTCTTGCGGAACTTCCGGGCCTCCTTCTTCCACTGTTTGCCATGGACGACCTCAGCGACAGGCTCTGTCACGGCTGTAGCTTTCGGCTTTCTGAGTCCTTCCAGAACCCTCTCCAGAGGGGGACCGCTGACAAAGGACGGTGGGATATGTTCGGCCAGGAAGATGAGCGGGGCAGCCTGGAAGAACCTGACCCCATGCTGATGGGCCCTCTCGGCATGGACCTCCAAGATCAGCGGCTTGGGGTCCCGACGCCTTCCAATTCTTTCGGCCAGCTCGCGCGAAGGGGTAAGATGCACGTACTGCCTCCCCATGGGCAAAAGGCCCTTCTGGAGGATGGCAGGATAGGACCTGCGCCTTGTCCCGTGATAGAGGATCTTGGGAGGGACGATCTGTTCGTAGGTGATCCTCTGGGAAAAGGAATGTCCGTAGGTGGCCCTTATCCTGTCATCCCGTATCTCAAAGCGCTTCTTGCTGTCCGTGATGACGACCTCGATGATATCGCTGCGTTTGACAAATCGCCATTCCTCCTCTTCGCTTATCGCCTGCTGCAGATCTTTCAGGCTCACAAACCCCTCCTCATCGGGCACCAACCCGAATTCGTCCGGTCTGTGCCTCAGGATATAGGCCATCAATTTTCCCAGGGCCTTTACGCGATGGCGGTGGGACATCAATTGATCCTCTGTTTCACGGCCTGTTTGTACTGCTTGATCTCCTCGAGGAACTTATCGATTTCCTTGATGGCCCTTTGCTTGTAGTAATAATCCCCTGTGGAGGCATACATATAGAGGTAACGCATCACATTCTGGTAGAAACCGTTGGGATCGCGGCACCAGGAAATGAGGGGACAGAGGCTGCATTGCTGGTTGAACTCGAGGCAGAAAGGCCCTCCCATGCGGGCATTTTCGAGGATGGCGGGCATGTCCTCCCGGCCCTTTTCCGATAGGAAATTGCGGATCCTCCTCCACTTTTCAATGGTGATATCGAAGAGATTCTCCCCCTTCTGGAACCTTTCCACGATGTCCTGAAAGGAGAGGAGCCTTTCAACCACCATCTATCACCTCCAGGGGTTTCAGGATTCCGCCAAAAACTTAAATCCTCTCCGCCTCCGCTTCAAGCTCACTGGCCCTGCACCACCTTGACGATCCGATTGCCCTCATCGACATAGACGAGGCGGGGTTTGTGATTCCTCCATTCGTCCTCTCCAAAGACCCCGTAGGAGGCGATGATGACAATATCCCCCTCCCTGGCCAGATGGGCAGCAGCCCCATTTATGCCGATGGTACCGGACCCCCTTCTGCCCTTGATCACATAGGTCTCAAAGCGATTTCCGTTGGTGACGTTGTAAACCTGAACCTGCTCAAAGGGTAATAACCCCGCTGCCTCCATCAGCTGTTCGTCTATGGTGATGGAACCCTCGTAGTGGAGGTTGTGCTCGGTCACGCGAGCCATATGGATCTTGGACTTCAGCATGATCCTCTGCACCTCACACCTCCTCTAAGACGATGTTGTCTATCAACCGCGTGTTGCCGACCCAGGCCGCAAGGGCCAGCAAGCCTCTGTGGATTTCCCCGGAGAGGGGCTCGAGGGTTTCGGGGTCACACAGCTCCAGGTACTGTAACCTGACCGCCGGTTCGGATTCGATGACCCGAAGGGCTGCCTCGGCTATCCTCTGGGCATTCCTTTCCCCTCCCCGGAACACCCTTTCGGCCTCCTTGAGGGATCTGTAAAGGACGAGGGCCGCCCTGCGTTCTTCCGGCCTCAAATAAGCGTTGCGCGAACTGGCCGCAAGCCCATCGGGTTCCCTCACGGTGGGTATCCCCACCACCTCCACGTCCATGTTGAGGTCTTCGACCATCCTCTTTATGAGCAGGAACTGCTGATAGTCCTTGAGCCCGAAGATGGCCACATGGGGCTTAACGATGTTGAAAAGCTTCATCACAACGGTGGCCACCCCCCGGAAGTGTCCAGGACGGAACTTGCCACAAAGGTGATTCTGTAACTCGGTTACCTCCACATAGGTCTGGAATCCCTCCGGGTACATGTCCCGGGCCTCGGGATGGAAGATCACATCCACCCCAACCGATTCGGCCATGCGGATGTCCCGTTCCAGGTCCCTTGGATAACGCTCATAATCCTCCGACGGCC
>QMLA01000184.1 GCA_003646585.1 Deltaproteobacteria bacterium
CTCCATGACCCCGTAATCGATGGATATGGATTCTATCCGGGAGAAGGCCTCAAGGAGGGCATCCCTCCATTCCCCCTTTCCCCAGGCGTCAACGGCTCCCTTGAGGGCTTCAAGGTGCCCGGGAAGGTAAAGGGAGGCCTCCTCCAGGATGACCTCTGCTTGCCACACGAACATCCCCGAGTTCCAGAGATAGCGTCCTTCCTGGAGGTACTGTCTCGCCGTTTCGGGGTCGGGCTTTTCCTTGAAGCGGAGTACCCTGTAGTGCTCGAGGCCATCATCACTGGGGATCCTCTCCCCCAGTTCGAGGTAACCATAGGAAGTGGCCGGATATGTGGGCCTTATGCCGAAGGTGTAAAGGACCCTCTCCCTGGAGGCCCCTTCAGCTGCCCCCCTTACGGCCCTCAAAAATTCCTCAAGGGGTTCGATGAGGTGGTCAGCCGTTATGGTGAGGATTATGGGATTCTTGTACAGACGCCTCGCCAACAGCGAGGAGAGGATCACGGCCGCAGCCGTATCCCTGCGTCGGGGTTCCCCGATGACGTTCTCGGAAGGGATCAGAGGCAGCTGTTCCCTCACCTGGGACAGGAAGGATTCGTTTGTGAGGACGAGGATCCTTTCAGGAGGTACCAGCTCCCTTGCCCGATCGTAGCTCATCTGAAGGAGGGACTTTTCCCCCAGGAGCCTCAGAAACTGCTTGGGCCTTTCCTCGGTGCTCAAGGGCCAGAACCTCGTTCCGGCCCCTCCCGCCAGGATAACCACAACCAGATCCATCCTAAACCCTTCCGTAGTCGTCCTCAAGGCGTTCTATGTCGTCCTCGCCGAAATAATCTCCCCTTTGCACCTCGATGAAGACGAGGTCCTCCCCGCCGGTATTGGCAATTCTATGGGCTGAACCCCGGGGGATGTCAACCGAAGAGCCGGCCTCCACGGGTATCTCCCTCCCGTCGAGGGTCACAATCCCCCTTCCCCTCACGATGTACCAGTGCTCCGAACGCCTCCTGTGCCTTTGGAGGCTCAACCTTGCCCCCGGCTTGACCACTATCCTCTTCACCTTGTGATCGGGGGCATCCGAAAGGACTTCATAATAGCCCCACGGCCTTCGGTCCATCTCCATGGCCCTCCTTTTAAAATTAAAGCTCCTTTAAGAATATCAAAGCCTTGAAAAGGAGAGGAGGCAGAGGTACCTTCCCTTTGGGGAGGTATCCGATGGCGGCCAACAAGACCCTTGCCCAGATGTTTTCCAAGATGGCCAATGCCCTCGAATTTCTGGGGGAGAACCCCTTCAAGGTGGGGGCTTACAGAAAGGCCTCCAAGGTCCTGGAGGATTATCCCGAGGATGTGGAGGAGGTTTACAGGCGGGGAGGAGCCGAGGCCCTGATGAGGATTCCCGGCATTGGGGAGAGGATAGCCAAGAAGATCGCCGAGTATCTGCAGACCGGCAAGATGCGCAAGTACGAGGAGGTCATCTCCCAGGTCCCCGAGGGGCTTCTGAGCCTCATGGAGGTCCAGGGGATAGGGCCGAAGACCCTGAAGCTCGCTTACGATCATCTTGGGGTCCGGACCCCGGAGGACTTCAAAAGGGTCCTGGATGATGGTTCCCTGGAGAGGCTCCCTGGGATGGGCCCAAAGAAGGTGGAGAACATAAAGAAGGGACTTGAGCTCTTCGAGAAGATGAGCGAGAGGATCCCCTTGGGCCTCGCTTATCCCCTGGTTAAGGAGATCGTCGATGCCATGGTAAGGCTCCCCTGGGTGGAGTCCATCTCGGCCTGTGGGAGCTTCAGGAGGATGAAGGAGACGGTGGGGGATCTGGATATCCTCTGTACCGGTACCAATGGCCCCAAGATAATCGAGCACTTCGTGAATTTGCCCGGTGTCACCCGGGTGCTGGCCCAGGGGGATACCAAGGGATCGGCCATCTTTCAGGATCGCTATCAGGTGGACCTGCGGGTGGTGCCCCGGGGGGCTTTTGGGGCAGCCCTCCAGTATTTCACTGGTTCAAAACAGCACAACATCCATCTCCGCACCATAGCCAAGGGGCTTGGTCTGAAGATATCCGAATATGGCGTCTTTCGAGGGGAGAAGAAGGTCGGGGGGGAGGCCGAAGAGGATGTTTACGCTGCCTTGGGCCTTCTGTGGATACCCCCGGAGCTGAGGGAGGACTGGGGGGAGATAGAGGCCTCACAGTCGGGCAGGCTCCCGAGGCTCATCGATTACAAGGAGGTGAAGGGGGATCTGCACGTCCATTCCAGGTATTCTGATGGTACCATGACCCTTGAGGACCTCCTTAGGGAGGCCGAAAGCCGTGGGTGGCAATACATAGGCGTTTGCGATCATTCCCAGAGCGCAAAGTACGCCAAGGGCCTTGATGAGAAGAGGCTCCTGGAGAAGATTGAGGAGATCAGGAGGCTGAACCAGAAGTCCAGGGGGCCGAAGCTTTTGGCAGGAGCCGAGGTGGACATCCTGCCCGATGGCAGCCTCGATTATCCCGATGAGGTGCTGAAGAAGCTGGATTTGGTGATAGCGGCGATCCACAGCTGGAAGAAGGAAGAGGATGTGACCCCTCGAATCCTCAAGGCCATGGAAAATCCCCATGTCCACATCATTGCCCACCCCACCGGAAGGCTCATCTCCAGCCGGGAGGGATACAGGGTCGACATCGATGCCCTCATAGAGAGGGCCAGCGAGACGGGCACGGCCCTTGAAATCAACGCCTACTATGACCGTCTGGATCTGAACGACATCAACATCCGCAAGGCCAAGTCCAAAGGGGTGAAGCTGGCCATAGGGACGGATGCCCACAATCTGGGCCAGCTTTGGATGATAGATCTGGGGGTGGGGGTGGCCAGACGGGGATGGTGTGAGCCCGAGGATGTGCTCAACACGATGGACTATGAGGAACTGATAAGGTGGACGCGGGAGAAGACGAGATCTTCATGAGGATGGCCTTAAGGCTCGCCAAAAGGGGAGAGGGGTGGGTTAGCCCCAATCCCATGGTGGGGGCTGTTATCGTCAAGGATGGCAGGGTCATCGCCCGGGGGTTCCACAGGCGCTACGGGGGTGATCATGCCGAAGTGGATGCGATAAAGCGAGCCAGTGAACCCCTGGAGGGAGCCACCCTCTATGTGAACCTTGAGCCATGTTGTCACTGGGGGAAAACCCCTCCCTGTACCGACCGGATCTTGGAGGCCGGGATAAAACGCGTTGTGATATCCAATCTCGATCCAAACCCGTTGGTCTCCGGCAAGGGGAAGGAACTCCTGGAGGGACATGGCGTCTCCGTCCACGTTGGGGTCCTCGAGCAGATGGGTCGCCAGCTGAATTA
>QMLA01000185.1 GCA_003646585.1 Deltaproteobacteria bacterium
AGAAAGAGGGGATTATGGAGGAAAGAGGTGAGATGACTTGACACTTGACAGGGCACACGCTTTCAGAGATGTATCGAGCCCCGACAAATGGTTGAACTTTGGCGATTTTGGAGCTATGGTGCAGTTTGTGATGCTGAAGGGGCATCTCTTCCGCTTGCCTTACGGATCGGATCTCCTCGAGGCCCTGACCGAGGAACTGAAGAGAAGGGGGATAAGGGCAGGCTTCCTCTCGGTTATGGGGGCCGTGAAAGAGGCCACCTTGCTCTACTACGACCAGGGGAAAAGGGCCTATAGGTCGCGAAGGATAAAGGGGGGCTTAGAGATAGCCTCTACGGTGGGCAACATCTCCCTGAGGGAAGGAGAGGTTTTTGTGCACCTTCACGCGGTTCTCGCTGACGAAGAGGGGAGGACCTGGGGAGGCCACCTCGGATCGCCTACAGAGGTCTTCGCCGTCGAGGCCTTCGTCCTCGAATTGCAGGGGGAACCTCCTGAGAGGTCCTATGACCCCTTGACGGGCCTTTACCTCTGGAGGTAGGGCCTGTTCAGAGGGATACGGGAAGGATCCTCTTCCTTTAAGGCGAGAGGAGCTTTCTACCTGTAGAGAACGGCGTGGTTGCCTGATTTTGTGGCTCAGGTGGCCTTCAGGAGGTCGCCGAGGGTTATGGGTTTTACCTCCTCCCTGTACTCCCCCCTCTGGCTCAGGGCCCTGGTGCTCAGGCCCATCCGTCTCTGTCTGGCATCTAGGTGGATTATCATGGCCGTGACCTCGTCGCCGACCCTGTAGAGGTCCTGGGGCTTCTCTATCCTTTCCGTTCCGGATCCCATTTCCGAGATGTGAAGCAATCCCTCCACACCCTCTTCGACCTCCACAAAGGCGCCAAAATCCGTAACGCTTGTAACCGTCCCTGTCACGACCTGTCCCACCCTGTATCTCTGCTCCACACTGAGCCAGGGATCTGGTTTGAGCTGCTTTATGCCGAGGGAAATGCGCTCGTTCTCGCGGTCGATCTTCAGGACCACCGCTTCCACTTCCTGCCCCTTCTTGAACATCTCGGCGGGCTTCTTCGGCCTCCTGCTCCAGGAGATGTTGGAAATGTGCACAAGACCGTCGATCCCTTCCTCAATCCCTATGAAGATACCGAAATCCGTGACACTTCTCACCTGGCCGATGATCCTTGTGCCAGGAGGATAGCGCTCCTCGATGGTATCCCAGGGGTTTGGCTCAAGTTGCTTAAGCCCTAGGGCCATCTTGCGCTTCTCGGGTTCGACCTTCAACACCACCGCTTCGACCCAGTCACCAATACTGACGTACTTGGAAGGGTGCTTGATCTTGCGCCCCCACGCCATATCCGTGATATGGATCAGCCCCTCAACCCCCTTTTCCACCTCTACGAAGATCCCGTAATCGGCAATCCCCACAACCCTTCCCTTAACCCTCGTTCCTTCCGGATACTTTTCTGGCACCTTCTCCCAGGGATCGGGTTCAAGCTGTTTCATGCCGAGGGAGATCTTGCCCTTTTCGGGATCGTACTTGAGGACCTTGACCTTTACCTTCTGTCCGACCTCCAGAATCTCGGAAGGGTGCCTGACCCTCCTCCAGCTCATGTCGCTTATGTGTAGGAGTCCGTCCACCTCTCCGATGTCCACAAAGGCCCCATAATCGGTGATGTGTTTCACAGTGCCCTCAAGGATGACACCCTCTTTGAGCTTCTTCAAGGTCTCCTGACGCCTCTTCTCCTTCTCCCTTTCCAGGTAAACCCTGTGGGAAAGGACTACGTTGTTTTGCCGTCGATTTGCCTTGAGAACCTTGAACTTGAGCTTTTTGCCCAGGTAAGGTACGGGATCCTTAAGGGGCCTTATGTCCACATGGCTGGCGGGCAAAAAGCCCCTTACCCCTCCCCCCAGATCGACCATAAAACCACCTTTCACCTTTTCCCGCACTATCCCTTCGACGATCCCTTCTTCATCGCGCTGGGCCTCCGAAATCCTCTCCCATGCCCTTATGCGATCGGCCTTGACCTTGGAAAGGACTATCTCGCCGGCATCGTCCTCCCGCCTCTCGATGAACACCTCGACCTTGTCGCCGGGCTTCACATCCACACTTCCATCCGCCCCCGCAAACTCGGAAAGGGGTATCAACCCCTCGCTCTTCAACCCCACATCTACGGTCACATAGTCGTTCCTCACCTCCACAACCGTTCCCACAACTATCCTTCCCTCCGATACATCCTGGAAGGTCTGTTCATAAAGTTCCTTCAGCTCCTTATGGTTTACTTCCATCCCTTTCCCCCCAAATGATCCTCTGTGACTTTATACCACAAAAGTCCCCCGTCACCAATGTTCGATAGACGGCCTCAATCAGTTCCGGAGGGGTCGAGGCCCCTGCGGTGATACCGACCCTCTTCGCCCCCCTGAAGAATTCCTCGCGTAGTTCTTCGGGCCCCTCTATGTGAAGGGTCCGCGGTTGAATCCTTCGGCATATCTCGACAAGCCTCCTGGTGTTGGCGCTTTCCCTTCCCCCTACAACGACCATGCAGTCCACCTGAGAGGCCAACCGAAGGGCCTCCCTCTGTCTCTGAAGGGTGACCTCACACAGGGTATTGTAAACGAGCATCTCGGTGACCATGCCGAACAGCTCCCTGAGGATGGACCCCACCTTCTCGGGCTCCTGGGTGGTCTGGCAGAGCACCGCCACCCTTTTTCCCCTCACCAATTCCGGTATCTCCCCTGCAGAATCGACGACCGCCGTTTCCCCTTCGGCATAGCTCATGATCCCCTGGACCTCCGCGTGATCCCTCTCGCCCACAATCATCACAAAATATCCCCTCCTGCTTGCAGTTTGAGCGAGCCTCTGGACGCGCTTCACGTTGGGACAGGTGGCATCCACCACCTCTATCCCCCTCTCCTGCAGCTGCTTCAGGACCTCCTTCCTCGCCCCATGGGACCTTATGACAACCGGTCCCTCGGAGATCTCAGAAAGGTCCCTTACCGGTTCGAGCCCCATCGCCTTAAGCCTCTTGACGACCTGGGGATTGTGGATTAAGGGACCGAGGGAAAAGGCCCTGGGATATCTTGCAAGGGTCCGCTCGGCGAGCTTCAGGGCCCTCCTGACCCCGAAACAGAATCCCGCTTCCTTGGCCAAAAGGACCTCCATCAGATCCTTTCCCTGATTTTGCAAAGCATCAGCTCCACCACCTCTTCGGGGCTGAGGTGGGTGGAATCGATGTAGATGGCGCCCTCAGGGATCCTGAGGGGAGCGATCTCGCGAGTGCTGTCCTGTAAATCCCTCCTTCTGACCTCCTCAAGCAC
>QMLA01000186.1 GCA_003646585.1 Deltaproteobacteria bacterium
ACCACCATCTTTCTGCTCATCCTCATTGCCGCCTTCTGCGTCTCCGGGACCCTCATCCCCCAGGGGCTGACCCTTGAGGAATACCGGAGGCTTTACGGCCCCGAGACCCTCAGGATCCTAAAGGCCCTGGATCTTTTGAACGTCTATCACTCCTGGTGGTTCCTCTCGGCCCTCGGGGCCCTGGCCCTCAACATCATCGCCTGTTCCATAACCCGGCTCCCCTCCCTCAGGGGGATCAAGCCCTCCAGGGTTGGGGTTTACATCGTCCATCTGAGCGTTTTGGTGATCATAGCCGGGGGGCTGATCACAGGGGTTTTCGGTCTCAAAGGTTACATGAAGATCCGGGAGGGGGAAAGCACCGCAGTTGTCCTTTCCAGGGACAAGGCCTTCCTTTTGCCCTTCAGCGTCCGCTGCGAGGACTTCACCGTATCCTACTGGCCCGATGGGACCCCCCGGGATTACGTGAGCAGGGTGAGTTTCCTCAAGGACGGCCGTCCCCTGAGGGAGGGGGTGCGGATACGGGTCAATCATCCGGTGAGGTTTGAGGGGTTGACCTTTTATCAATCTTCCTACGGCAAGGAGGTCTCCTTCACGTTCGAGGTAGCAGCGGCAGGATGGCAGAGGAAGCTCGAACTCATCCCGGGAGAGGTCAAGCCCCTTGGTCCTTCCCTTCGTCTGGGCTTGATGAAGCACATGGGTGATCTGGCCTTTGTGGTCCTCTTTGAGGGCAACAGCCCCAGGGGATTTTGGATCCGGGAAGGAGAGGAACGGAAGGTGGGGAGGGTTGTGGTGAGCCTCATCGGGAAGGAGGAGCGGACCTGGACGGGGTTACAGGTGTCGCACGATCCGGGGGCACCGGTGGTGTTTGTGGGAGCGGGGCTCTTTGCCTTTGGGCTCCTGGTGAGCCTCTACGGCAGGAGGCGATGAAGGTCAGGGTCCTTGTGCTTGCGGGAAACGGCATCAACTGCGAGTACGAGACGGCTGATGCCTTCAGGCAGGCGGGGGCCGAACCGGAAAGCGTCTATCTATACGACCTCCTATGGGGGACAAAGGACCTGCGCGACTATCACATCCTGTGTTTCCCCGGGGGGTTTTTGGACGGGGATGACCTCGGGGCGGCCAGGGCTTGTGCCCACAGGTTCCGTTATGCCAGGATCAAGGGAGGGGAGCGCCTCTGGGATCATCTGATGGAGTTCATCCGCCAAGGGGGCCTCATCCTGGGGATCTGCAATGGCTTCCAGCTCCTGGTGAAGATGGGGCTGATTCCGGCCCTTGAAGGAGATTACGGCCGGCAACAGGCGAGCTTCACCTTCAACGATTCGGGCCGCTTCGAGGACCGATGGGTCTGGCTCAAGGTGAACCCCTCATCGCCCTGTGTGTTCACCCAGGGGCTGGAAGGGCTCTATCTGCCGGTGAGACACGGTGAGGGAAAGTTCGTGACCGCGGATCATCGGCTCCTTGAGGAGCTCCTCAAGAATGGGCAGGTCGTGCTGCAGTATGCTGACCCCGACTACAATCCCACCATGCAGTATCCCTTCAATCCCAATGGGTCCGAAGGGGCCATTGCCGGAGTATGCGATCCCACGGGGAGGATCTTCGGCCTCATGCCCCATCCGGAGGCCTTCCTGCACTTCACCAACCATCCCCGCTGGAGGAGGGAACCCCCTTCGGAGGTCCTGGGTGTTGAACTCTTCAGGAGGGGTGTAGAATATGTCCGCAAAAACATCCTTTAGGAAGAGGCACCGATGACCAAGAAGCAACTTATCCAGAGGCTTGCCGAAAGGCTCGATATAAGTCAGAAGGAAGCCAAGGTGATTGTGGATACGGTCATCGAAGAGATGGAAGAGGCCCTAATCAGGGGTGAGAGGATAGAGCTGAGGGGGTTTGGGACCTTCTCCATAAGGAGATACGAGGGCTATAGGGGTCGGAACCCAAAGACGGGGGAGGTCGTCGATGTGCCGCCAAAAAGATTGCCCCATTTCAAGGTGGCCAAGGAAACCAAAGACCGGATAAACCGCTCTCCCCAGGATCAATCAAAATCCCAGTAGTCCTTAAGGGGTTCCCTCAGGGTTTCAAGGAAGGTGGCAATGCGCCCAAAGGCCTCATCCTCTTCCCTTTGAACCTCCTCTCTTTCGAAGGTCACCTCTCCCGAAAGCCTCCTCAAGACCTCAACCACGCACCTTGCCACCCCCTCCACATGATATCCCCCTTCCAGGGCAAGGACGATGGGGCAACCGCATTCATCGGCCATTTCAAGCAAAAGGTCCGTGAGCCGGACAAAGCCCCGCTCGGTGAGCTTCATGCCCCCCAGGGGGTCGCGATAATAGGGATCAAAGCCCGCCGATACCAGGATCAGCTGGGGCCTGAACTTGAGGGTTATGGGCCTTAAGTGGTGCCTGAAGATATTGGCGTAATCCAGATCATCATGACCCACCCTCAGGGGACAGTTCACCGTATAGCCCCTCCCCTGACCCCCACCTATCTCCTGCCAGTGTCCAGTGCCGGGGTAATAGGGGTACTGGTGGGTGGAGAAATAAAGGACTGTGTTGTCCTCCCAGAAGGCCTTCTGGGTACCGTTTCCGTGATGCAGATCCCAATCGACTATGAGGACCCTCTCGAGACCGTGGACCTTCTGGGCATAACGGGCTGCGATGGCGACATTGTTGAACAGACAGAAGCCCATGGCCCGGTTGCGTTCTGCATGATGCCCAGGGGGCCTTATGAGGGCGAAGGCGCTGCGGATTCCACCCTCCAGGACGCTCCTGACTGCCTCCATCACTCCACCTGCGGCAAGCAGGGCCACCTCATAGCTGTGGGGGCATGTGGAGGTGTCAGGATCGAGCTGCACATAGGCCTTTCCCGCCGTTGAGGCGATCCGCTCTATATAGGCCGGCTCGTGAACGAAGGCTATCTCCTCTGAGGACGCCTTCCTGGGTTGGATCTCTTCGAGCCGATCCCTCAGGGCCTTAAGGGCCTGGTAGATGGCCTCAAGCCTCCTGGGGCTTTCGGGATGGAAGGGCCCCATGTCATGGAGCATGTAGCGGTCATCTGCCACAACGCCCACCTTCATTGTGCGAGCTCCTGTAAGGTTTCAAGATAGGCCTCTATGCGGGTCCTGACCTGGGCTTCGGAGTAAAACCACGGATCGCCCATATCGGCCTCAAAGACCAGGGCCGGAAGGCCCGTCTTTTCGGTGAGGAGCTCTTTGAGCTCGTGAACGGCAAAGGAGACGGCCTTGCAACTGCGGTTGATGAACATGATCATGCCGTTGAGCTTATAGCGCTCAAATAGCTCCAGGGCCATAT
>QMLA01000187.1 GCA_003646585.1 Deltaproteobacteria bacterium
CCATCAATTACCGACCTAACGCCTCCCGATGGGGCAAATGTCACCACACCAGTGCCCACGATATCCGCCGTGGTAGCCGACGAGTTATCTGGTGTGAATCCAGAGTCCATCGTAATGAAGCTTGATGGGGTAGAGGTCGAGTACACCTATGATCCGAGCACGGGCAAGGTATCATACACGCCGAGCGAGCCGTTAGCTGAGGGCGAGCATACGGTCTTCCTAAGCGCATCTGATAAAGCGGGTAATACTGCCGAACAAACTTGGTCGTTCACAATAGTGAGAGCGGCTAGACCGCCCGTGGCTGAGATAAGGCTCTCTGCCTCGTCTAAGTTCATACCAGCGGATGGGGAGACTGCAGTAAAGGTTGATGCGCTGGTTCTGGACGAGTTCGGGATGCCCATACCTGGCGTGGTGGTCAACTTCACTACCACTGCTGGGGCGCTAAGCGCTGGTAGTGCCGTATCGAATGAGACTGGCTTCGCTACGGTATTCCTGACCTCAGCACAGAGGGTAACTACAGCCGTGATTACAGCCCTAGCCGATAATGCATCCGCCTCGACAAACGTCTACTTCGTAGATCCCGAGCACGTGGGCTTCGTGCTCTCATACGATGTAGAGCTGGTTAGCGGCTGGAACCTAATATCACTACCGCTAATACCGCTCAACAGCACCATAACCGAGCTATTAAGAGATGTGGCCGAGGGGATAGAGCGCGTGTGGGCTTACGATGCATCGACAGGCGAGTGGTACTACTACGACCTGAAGGCTGGGGTTGGCGACCTAAAGGAGATGAAGGATGGTCTAGGGTACTGGGTTAAGACGAGCGAGGGCATGATACTTACGGTATTCGGGTTCGAGCAACCACCACCGCCCGCGACCCCGAGGGCGTACTCGCTGGCGGCTGGGTGGAACTTGATAGGCTTTAAGGAGACCGAGCCGATGACTGTTAGTGAGTACCTGCGTGGCGTGCCCTACATAAGGGTGATAGCGTTCGACCCGGGCACTGGACGGTACGTGATACTAGGCGATAATGACCTATTGATACCAGGCTATGGGTACTGGGTAGCCCTGAGTGAGCCTGGAACTATATTCCCGTAAAAATATATCCCCTTTTTATAATTCATAAAAGTGGTGAAAAGTAGTGAATATGTGCAGGAGTTTAAAACTAACCGCCATTCTACTACTATTAACACTCATACTAATAAGCCCAGCTTTAGGAGTACCCCAGATGCCCCACGCATTCTACGGCACGGTAACAGTATCCGGCAAAAAGGTTCCAGACGGTACTGTAGTGGCGGCATTCATAGGCGGGGTGGAGTACGCTAGGACTACGGTCACGGATGGTAAATACGGCTACTCGCCAACATTCAAAGTCCCAGCAGACGACCCAGACACGCCAGAGAAGGAGGGCGGCACTAGCGGGGAGACGATAGTATTCTACGTGATAGGCCTATCTGGCGGCAAGTACAAGGTAGCAACGTACGAGTTTGAGATCGGGGGCGTCACAAACCTAGACCTAAAGGTAACCGATAATGTAGATCCCGAGATAAGCGTGAAACCTGTGAAGTCCCCGACCAGCAAGTCGAGCATAACACTCTCGGGGACATTCAAGGAGGACTTCTTGGAGAAGATAGAGGTTCTCCGCGAGGGCGAGGTGATAGCCACAGCCAGCTTTGACAGGAAGAAAGGTACCTGGAGTGCTACGGTCAGCTTGGTAGAGGGGAGTAATGAGCTTACCATAAGGGCCATCGACATGTCGGGTAATGTTGGCACGACAACAATCACCGTAACCTACCAGAAGGCGGCCCCAGCTCCAGCCCCAGGCCCAACACCAACCCCACCAGAGGCACCGTCCAACGTAAGGTGTGTCAGCAGTCCTAATGATAATACACCCGTATTCGCATGGGATCCGCCTAAGGCCGAGGCTGGCATAAAGGGTTACTATGTCAGGATCGATAATGGCGAAGCGAAGTGGATAGGTAACGTGACCACCTGGGAGTGCACGAGCCCAGTGAAGGACGGGAACCACACGTTCTACGTGAGGGCTGAGGATAATCAGGGGAATAAGGGCGAATGGGCTAGTTGCTGGTTCTACGTAGACACCACGCCACCAGTTATAGACATCCTCACACCCCTTCAAGGGGTGGTGCTCGGCACTGGGCTCCATAAGGTGAATGGTACAGCCTACGATGTAGGGCTAGGGATAGAGAGGGTGGAGGTCTTTGTTGGAGAGAAGCGCCTAGACGTGACTACTACTGTAGAGGACGGCACGGTATCTTGGGAGGCTCTATGGGTAGCTGAGGAGGATGGGAGGTACACTATAACAGTTAGAGCCGTGGATAAGGCTGGTAACACGGAAGAGGAGAGTACATGGGTCGAAGCCGATACAACACCACCCTCACTAACCATAACCAGCCCGAAGGTGGAGGTAACTAACGAGCGCACGATAGAGGTCTCTGGGACTTTCGACGAACCACACCTCCAATCAATACTAGTAAACGGGCTACCAGCCACGATAGAGGGGAATAAGTGGAGGGCCTCCGTAACACTAGAGGAAGGATCCAATAGGATAAACGTGACAGCGATAGACTCTGCAAGCCCACCGAACAAACGCACGCTCATTATAGAGATAACCCTTGATACCGAGGCGCCTACTATCACCGACTTCTCTCCCACGGAGAAGATTGAGGAGACCAGACCCACAATAAGGGCCTCATACTCGGACAACATAGGCATAGATACCGCCAAAGTGACGATACTGCTGGATGGGACTAATATTACGAGCGCGGCTACCGTAACTAGCGATGCTGTAGCATACACGCCCACCGAGGATCTAGAGCCCGGCGATCATACTGTTACTGTCAGGGTCTATGACCTAGCCGGTAATAAGGCTGAGCGCTCCTGGACGTTCACGATAGAGAGGCCCGTGAACTACCTGCCATACATTATCGCGGGAGTAGTGGTTGTAGTTGTGGTAATAGTTGCAGTCCTCGCGCTAAGGAGACGCAGACCCTAAAACCCCCTTAAAGCAATGTCTTTTTTCTCCGACACCCTACATATTGTAAGTATACTTTTATAGTCATTACGAGCATGTCCCTTTAAAAGATAGTTAACTTGGAAGGGTTCCTGGCTACGTAGGCATTAGTAGGTCTGCGTAGGCTTTCATTACCCCTTATCTTCTCCATGCCCTCCTACGGCGGTCTACCTCCCTCGGCGAACATGGGTGCATCCAACCTCACAGACCTCGCTACTTCCTCAGTCTCGATACCAGAGTTAAAATAAGCGTTGCCCCGTATAAGTA
>QMLA01000188.1 GCA_003646585.1 Deltaproteobacteria bacterium
CCTGTAAGGTCACCGGCCCTTCGGGTCGAGTGCGCGCCGCAAGCCAGCGGTTCGATCAAGGCGCCCTGCTCAAATGTGAAGCTGTCTGGCAGAGGCACGATTTTGTCCCTGGTGGTGACGAACAGATCCTGGGCGCAGCCGTTTGTCTGGAAGCCCTCGACCTTTAGGTTCTGGCAGACGTGATAATCCCCGCGCTTGCAGGGCCCGCACTTGCCACAAACCACCTGCGGCCTGGCCGTCACCTTCTGGCCCACTTTCACGTTGTCAACGCCCGGGCCCACTGCCTCGACAACGGCCGAGAACTCGTGTCCCTGGATGATCGGGTATGAGGTAAAGGGGTGCTTACCTTTATTAACGTGTATGTCGGAGCCACACACACCAATACGCTTGATACGCATAAGTATCTGACCTTCGCCGGCCTTGGGCTCGGGCACATCGCCAAATTCAATCTTGCCGGGCTCAACCATTACCGCCTGTCTCATAATATCCTCCTTACATAAAACACGGATATTCGTTTGGTTTTCACTACAATATCAAAAACCACCTTCACACCAAAAAACACGCCTATCAATCGCCCTATCTAAGCACGTAGTAAAGAACGATCATCAAACCAAAAAGTATGGCAGACATAATTCTCGGGTCGGTTATGCCTCTCAACTTGCCGGACAAAACAATCTCCGCCGGATGCTTCCATGAGAGATTATCCAATTGCTCCGGAGAAGGCGGAGGAGTCAGAAGACTTACCACCACGTAAATCACGATACAACTTGCACAGAAAATACCTCCAACAAGCATGAACGGAATTCCCAGCCCCTTGGTAACCAGCTGCTCGGAGCCAATTAAAGGTATATCTACAAGTAGGTAAATAACTCCCACCACCAGATTGAATATCAAGGCCGTGACCGCAGCCTGACTGGTCCCCCGCCGCCACAACACTCCCAAAACAAAGATGCACGTAATGGCCGGAGCAAACATCATTGGTACTTTGTTGATAGCCACGAAGATGCTTTCGAATCTGCCTCCTTGGGTCGACCAGGCCATTGCCACCAAAATAACCACACCTGCGGTAACCCTGCCTATCCAAACGAGCGTTCTGTCCTTCGTTTCAGGCCTCATATGCTTGACGATATCCCTCGCGGTAAGCGTCGCCGTACTGTTCAGGGCGGCTTCTATCGTACTCATAAGTGCCGCCAGAAGTCCCGCAGCGAAAAGTCCCCTGAGACCTACGGGCAGGAGGTTTTTCATCAGAACCATTAGCGTTGCATTGTGGTCCTCACCAATTTGATCTTTGAACATGGCGTAGGCAAGCACTCCGGGAAAAACCATTATGAACACAGGCAGAATTTTGAGAAAACCACCGAAAACGGCCCCATCTCTACCGTCCTTTTCCGACTTCGCCGCCAGGATGTTCTGCACAATCGTCTGGTCTGTGCACCAATACCATATCCCCAGCACTGGATATCCGACGAGCATCGCCAACCAGGAATAATCGTACATCGCACCTGTCTGAGGGTCTCTTATCGGCTGGAGCATCGTGACACGCAGCGGGCCGACAGTCTCCTTCAATTGTGCTAGACTCTGAATTCCGTGTTCGGGCAAAGCGAGCAAACCCAGAACAGTCAACATGATCGAACCGAACAGGAGCAGAATGACCTGCACAACATTGGTAATCATTACCGCCCTGAGCCCGCCTATGATGGTGTAAATCGCGGTAACAATCGCTATACCTATAATGGACACGTACATATTCAAACCAAAGAACTGCTCCAGGACCTTCGCGCCGGCATACAAGCTTATCCCTATGTGTACCAAAAGCGCCGAACCAATAAATATGAAGGCCAAAATGATACGTGTCGTGTTGCAGTATCTCCTCTCCACGTACTCAGGAAGTGTGCTGAGCTTGCTTCTAAAATAAAACGGTGCGAAAACCAAACCCAAGACAATCAAACAAAAAGACGCTCCCCATTCGAAGTTACCCACACCAAGGCCGACTCTATACCCATCGCCGGCAAGTCCAACAAGGTGAATCGTGGATATGTTAGCACAGAACAAACCAGGCCCGATGATTGTCCACGGCAGGGCTCGTCCGGCCAAAAAGAACTGCGTACTTGACGCCTTTTTCCTGTAGCCGGCCCATATACCCAGAATCATTATCCCTATGATATAGACAATCACAATTGCCATATCAATCTTCGGGAGCACTATGGTTGATAGAATCATTCTCTTCCCTTTCCTTTCTAACAACAACTACAGACAACGCGAACAATAGAAAGATTGCACATTTAATCACAAGCCCGAGTATCTTGCAAGCACTAAATCCATCCCGATTTCGTACAAACTACACCGGCCTGAGTAGCTGAGAATGACCCCCGGCAGGCCCCGTACACTCAAATCATCTTGCCTATTTTCTCACAGGCCAACAACCTGTGGACCGTCCCCACTGCCCTGAACGGAAATCCTTGACATAGCCGATACGATTCCCATTGGCTCTGAGCATCGCCAGCCACGCCAGCCTCAAGGCTTGCAGCGCTTGCAGGGTCTTTTGCCCGCACTGAGCGCTTCTTCCCTGCTGCCGTACCCGACGAGGTTCTCCGGGCTGATTCGCTTTACACTGCTGCAATCCGGCCGGTGAAATACGCTGCTGTTTTTAGACGAAACGTACTTGTACACCGCTGGCTCCGAAGCAAGCTTTCGACCCTTTGCGCTCACTCCCGACCGAACCCCCTTAATGTTACTTGTATCGGCAGGCCCCACCGACACCATCTTGGCCTGCGAAAAAGCCTGCACAAAAATCGCACTTAAGGCCTTGGCCCGGTCACGCATCTCAGACACCAAAAGGTCACGCTGCACTACGCCCAACCTTGAACGCTGGTACGTTGTCGCGGTTATAATAGTCCGTGGCTGCCTAAGCAATGCGACCTTCTGGTTGAGGCGAAGCTCCAGGGTGTAAACAAGATTCGGCTCTTGCGAACCAGCCGCTGTTCGAGCGACCAGAAACAAATACGGTTCGCCCGGAATCTCATTGAGCCGCCCGCCGCTGACGACATTGATGTTCGCCTTGGCCAATTGCTCAACAACGGCCTGGTGGATTTGCCCCGCCAGTTCACCGCTTTCGGTCGCCGGCCCTTCGCATTCAACAAATACCGCAACGGCCTTTAGCCCCGCAAGGCCCTGCTGTGTCGCAGAAGCACCCTCGTCCTGAGCCGTCGCCAGTATCCCCGCAAACATAATCGCTGCGAACCCACTCGCCACTATCGAGAAGTGTTTTGCACTCATAAGTCGTCTCCTTTGCCC
>QMLA01000189.1 GCA_003646585.1 Deltaproteobacteria bacterium
AATTAATTCTAATGCAGAAGTGTATTATTAAAAAGTGTTTTTATACAATGCTTATCTTTTTAGTGATTAAATCTGTTTATGCAGTTCCGGCTGTAATAAACATTGATTATAACTCTAATATAAGCAGTTTTAATCCTCGTTATATTTACGGTTCAAATCATGTTGTATGGAGACCTGCTTCTGATTTCATAACAGTAAAGGATAAATTGGTAGCGTCAGGTATATATTTTATCAGACATCCTGGTGGCTCTTTTGCCGACAAATATCACTGGAACGGCACAGGATCGTATGATAGTAATGGTATATGGCATCCGTCAAATACTGTCTGGACAGAAGGTTTTACTTGTGCGCTGGATTATCCTGGTTCAAATGTATATGATGGAGATGCAGTAACTCAATGGAGATCAATAACAGAGACATCAACCGCATATATCTGGCTTAGGTTTGGTTCTAATCAGACCGTTGATACAGTTGTTATTAACTGGGGAACTCCGTATGCGGTAAATTATGAGATTCAATACTGGAATTCAACATCTGTTAACTGGGCGCCCCATACAGACTCTGTAAATCACTGGGTCACAGTATTATCTGTTACTGGAGCAACAGGAGGAATTGATACAAGAACAATTCCTTCAACAACTGCAAGGGTATTCAGAATTTTAATGACACAGAGTTCCGGAGCAGGTTATGCAATAAATGAAATTGAATTTTTTAACGGAGCAACAAAACACACAATAACTTCTTATGCAGCATCACCAACTAACAGATCAAACCATTTTGACGCTAATTTCTGGAATTCTGATTTTGAAACATATATGGCATTTATGCAATCACTGGGTCCGCAGGCAGTGCCTTACATAATAGTTAATTGCGGTAGCGGCACGCCTGAGGAGGCTGCTGCATGGGTGTATTATGCTAATATAGTAAAAGGGTATAATATAAAACATTGGGAAATAGGAAATGAACTTGGGGGTGCGTGGGAGACAGGAGGACCGATTGATGCACAGGAATATACAAGGAGATTTATTTCATTTGCCGAAGCAATGAAAGCGGTTGATCCTACAATAAAAATTTACGGTCCAACAAACGGTCTTGATTACGAGTCTCAATTATACGATGGAGTTAAATACGCTGAAAAATTTTTGCAGATATTAAACTCACAGGGAAAGATGGACCTCTTAGATGGCTTATCACACCATGAATATCCTTTTTATAATAATGATGACCAGGCAATCTCACTGCAGACACCTGATAAATGGGCAACATGGGAAACTTTTGTTGAAGGTCTTTTCTCAACCTATTGTGGCGGTCCGCAGGCAAAAGAACTTGTTATGTCTGAGTATAATTCTGGTACCAAAACAGAAATAATGACCATGCAGGTATCAAATGCTCTGTGGGTTGCAAACTGGCTCGGCGAATTCATAACAAGAATAGGAAAAAACGCAAGAGCCCAGATATGGGACATAATGAATGGAAATATTTCATCAGGAGAGGGTGACCATGGTTTGTTTGAAGCTGGGTTTCTGCCTGCTCCGTATACATACCAGGAGAGACCAGATTACTGGGCAATTTACATGATGAATAATTATTTTTCAGTTCCTGATGAAAATGGAAATACCATTGTTGCATCTTCAAGCGATCAATCTCTTTTACCTGTTTATGCATGTAAACGCAGTGACGGTAAACTTTCTTTAATGGTAATAAATAAAAGTCCGACGGATACATATAATGCAACTATAAATATAAGTAATTATTCTGTGGATCCGAACGCAGATGTGTGGACATGGGGAGATACAGAATCTGCTCCTTATTATATAGATAACTGGAACTGGGTTGGAACCGCAAATCCACCTTATGCTGATATAGATCTTCCACCAGAGCATTCAACAATTAATTTTGCATCTGGAAGTTTTTCTTTTGATTTTGTGCCTTATTCAATAACTATTTTTAATTTTGCGCCAATTGGTTCAACACCTACATACACACCCACGATTTCACCAACTCCGACAGCAACATCAACATATACCGATACCCCTGATACCGGGGACCCAACGCGCTATAATTTTGAAGATGGAACTACAATGGGATGGATAATATATGGAAATGCATCAAATCTTCAGAACACAATGTCAAATGCCTATCTAGGAACACATTCAGTTTCAATTGATGTTTCTTTACCTGGTGGGGGCTGGAATACTGGCGAGATAAGAAAAAATTCTGAAGAGCCTCAGGGCGTAATGACTGCATGGATTTATTTACCTGCAGGTGCTCCTTCAAATATTATGGGAGGTTTTTATGCGCAGGAAAGCGTTACGTGGACCTGGCATCAGGGACCATGGGTTACTTTAATACCGGGTTCATGGAATGCTATATCATTTGACCTTTCAACAGAAACATTTACAAATCCTATAACCCGTGTGGGCATACAAATAGCAAGTTCCGGTGCTTTTACAGGAACGGTTTATATAGATTCAATAAATTATCTTCTTGCAGGAGAACCTACGTGGACGGAAACACCCACTACAGGTATAACAGATACTGAAACTCCAACGCCTATAAATACACAAACATTTACTCTGACAGATACACCAACCTTTACTTTAACAGATACAGAAATACCGACTGATACTTTAGCTTATACTTTAACAGAAACATCAACTGATACACCAACACATACCCCGACATCAACATCGACAGACACAGCAACAGATACGGCAACAAACACGCCTACATCGACTTTAACAGATACACCGACATCAACATCAATGCCGACAGATACATTAACATCGACCCCAATGGACACACCAACAGATACAGAGATACCAACATCACCCCCAACAGATACCCCGACTTTTACAGATACTTCCACATCAACATCCACATATACGAATACGCTGATAGACACACCGACAGATACGCTGTCAAACACATCTACTTCAACACCAACCTCGACACACACACCAACAAATACACCAATAGATACATCCACATCAACTAATACATTGACATCAATACCAACAGATACCCTGACAGATACAGATACACCTACTATGACATATACGCCAACAGATACATCAACAGGAACTCAAATACCCACGGATACGCTGACAGAAACATATACACCAATAGATACGGAAACAATGACAGCAACAGAGACATACACAGGGACACAACCACCGACAGAGACACCAACATATACAGAAACTTATACACTAACAAATACATTAACAAATACGTCAGAAGAGACAGAAACACAAACATATACATATACATATACAC
>QMLA01000190.1 GCA_003646585.1 Deltaproteobacteria bacterium
GTCAATTACTTCAAACTGCAAGAGGGCCCCGATACCGCTACGGCCTGATCCTTGACAAAAACCCACGGAGCCATTACCGTCTCAAACAGTTAGCGATGTTTGAGGGGCTCACGGAACGTCTGCAGACCATATTTGGAAAGCTCCGTACAAAGGGAAAGCTTTCCGAGCAGGATGTGCTGAAGGCCTTAAGGGAGATCCGCATGGCCCTGCTTGAGGCCGATGTGCACTACCGGGTGGCCAAGGAGTTCTTGGAAAGGGTCAGGGAGCGGGCGGTGGGACAGGAGGTCATGAGGAGCCTCACCCCTGCCCAGCAGGTGCTGAAGGTGGTGAAGGAGGAGCTTGAGGCCCTGATGGCCGGGGATCATTCCCTGGGCCTCAAAGGGGATCCACCGGTGATAATGCTGGTTGGGCTTCAGGGATCGGGGAAGACCACCACGGCGGCAAAGCTCGCCTTGAGGTTGAAGAAGCAGGGGATGAGGCCTTTCTTGGTTCCCTTGGATCCCTACAGACCGGCGGCAGCAGAGCAATTGCAGAGGCTTGCCGAAAGGGTGGGGGTGGCCTGTTTCGGCGATGTGGGGGGTAATCCCCTTGAGGCCTTCCTTGAGGCAAGGGAACGGGCAAAGGGTGAAGGCTTAAGGCCCATGATCCTGGACACGGCGGGAAGGCTTCACATAGATGAGGAGCTGATGCAGGAACTTCGAGAGCTGAAGGAGGGGGCCAAACCCTCGGAGGTCCTTCTTGTGGCCGATGCGATGACGGGGCAGGATGCGGTCAATGTCGCCCGGGGGTTTGAGGAGGGGCTGGGCATAACAGGGGTGATCCTCACCAAACTTGACGGAGATGCAAGGGGAGGTGCGGCCCTCTCCATTAAGGCGGTGACGGGAAAGCCCATAAAGTTTGTGGGCGTGGGAGAGGGAGTGGAGGCCCTAGAGCCCTTTTATCCCGACCGCATGGCTTCCAGGATCCTGGGCATGGGCGATGTGCTGACCCTTATAGAAAAGGCCCAGGAGGCGATCCAAGAAGAGGAGGCCAGGAGGCTTGAGGAGAAGATAAGGCGCAAGGAATTTGACCTTGAGGACTTCAGGGAACACCTCAGGATGTTGAGGAGGATGGGTTCCCTTGATGACCTTTTGGGGATGATACCGGGGCTTTCGAGGTTCAAGGGGATCAGGGTGGATGAGAAGCGCATAGTCCGCATGGAGGCTATAATAAATTCGATGACCGTTGAAGAACGCAAAAAACCGCATATAATAGACGGAAGCCGCAGGCGTAGAATAGCGAGGGGAAGTGGTACCACGGTCCAGGAGGTGAATCAACTGCTCAGGCAGTTTGAGGCGGTAAGGAAAATGTTGAAGGAAATGCAGGGGTCCAAAGGAAGGCGCTGGTTCAGGCTGTTGCAATGACAGTTTGAGGAGGAAGAGGGATGGTCAAGATCAGGCTTGCTCGTTTTGGTGCTCGACATCGTCCCTTTTACAGGATAGTCGTTGCGGATTCACGGGCACCAAGGGATGGAAGGTTTATAGAAAAAGTAGGGATATACGATCCCCTGCAGGATCCTCCCCTCGTGCAGGTGGATAGGGAAAAATTGGAGGAGTGGCTCCGCAAGGGGGCCCAGTTGACCGATACAGTTGCGGGTATTTTGAAAAAGGCTGGGATATCGATTGAGGGTTAAAAACTTCCTCGAGGAGGAGGAGGTGCGATGCAGCTGAAGGACTTGATCGAGACGATCGCAAAGGCGTTGGTGGACCATCCGGATCAGGTGAAGGTGACCGAAATTCAGGGTGAGAAGACATCTGTCATTGAGCTTTCGGTGGCAAAGGAGGACCTGGGGAAGATCATCGGCAAACAGGGACGGACTGCCCGTGCCATGAGGACGATCCTGAGCGCTGCCTCCAGTAAGAACAACAAGCGAGTGGTCCTGGAGATCATTGAGTGAGGGAAGGTCAAAGGGCGAGGACTTCATCCTCATCGGGAAGGTCCTCAAGCCCCATGGTATAAAAGGGGATCTGCGGGTTAGATATTTCAACCCAGATCTCTCCTTTTTCCTGAACTACAGGCACATATACCTCAAGGATAACAAGAGGGGGATCCTTCGCCGTTTTGAAGTAAGGGAAGTAAATATCCGCGAGAAAGCCATAATCATCTCCCTGGAGGGCATAAGGGACAGAGATGCCGCCCAGCGGTGGGCGGGCAGCGAGGTGCTCATCCACCGCCAGGACCTCCCTCCCCTTGAGGAGGATGAGTATTACTGGGAGGACATAATCGGCCTTAAGGTTTACTCGGTGGAAGGGGAGTATCTGGGAGAGGTGGTGAATATCCTCCCCACCGGCAGCAATGACGTTTACGAAGTCCGGGGGCCAAAAGGGGAGATGATGTTGCCAGCCGTATCCGATGTCATAAAGCAGATCGACCTTGAGGGCGGCAGGATACTGGTGGACATCCCGGGGGGGCTTTCCGAAGAATGACCTTTTATGTGCTCACCCTGTTTCCAGAGATGGTCCTCGAACCCCTACGCTTCAGCGTCATGGGGAAGGCCCTTGAGAAGGGGGTCGTAAGGGTCAAGGCTTTAAACGTGAGGGATTACGCCCGGGATAAGCACAAGATGACCGATGATTACCCCTACGGAGGGGGACAGGGGATGGTCATGAAACCCGAGCCCCTGGTGGGGACCATAAGGTCGGTCCTTTCGGAGGACCCCAGGGCCTGGGTGGTGCTGTTGAGTCCCCAGGGGATACCCTTCACCCAGAAGGCGGCCCATAGGCTTTCGGGGTTCAGGACGGTGGCCCTTGTGTGCGGGCGTTATGAAGGGGTGGATGAAAGGGTGAGGGGGTTTGTCAATGAAGAGGTCTCGGTGGGTGACTATGTGCTAAGCGGTGGGGAGCTTGCGGCCCTGATCGTCATTGAGGCCGTCACGAGGCTTCTGCCAGGCGCCCTTCATGCCCCCGAGTCGGCCCAGGAGGAGTCCTTTTCGGGAGGGATGCTGGAGTATCCTCAATACACAAGGCCTGCGGTATTTGAAGGAAAGGCCGTCCCCGAGATCCTTCTCTCGGGGAATCACCAAAAGATCCGCCAGTGGCGAAGGAAGGAGGCCTTGCTTCGCACCTGGATAAGGCGACCTGACCTCATCAGGGCACAGGAACTATCCGAGTCCGAGAGGCGGCTCCTTGAGCAACTGCAGGATGACCCATAGGGTATTCATAGCCCTTTTGCACTGGCCCGTTTGCGACAGAAAGGGGAGGACGGTAGCCACCGCTCTGACCACCATAGATGTGCAC
>QMLA01000191.1 GCA_003646585.1 Deltaproteobacteria bacterium
GCAGGTGTAATTAGCCATGAATTTGCTCATTCAACGCCGGCTGGCAGCAGTGCAATTCTCGCAAAGCTAAAGCAGCTTCAGCCGCTCATTGCTGAGAAGTGGCGCTTAATCTCACTTCAAGCCGAGAGAAAATTGCCGCATCTCCTAGAGTGGTACTTCCCTGAACCAGCCGCTGAAACATTAGCGGCGCCGGCAACAGCAGCCCCAGCAAGCATAAGGCAGGAAACACCGGCATTTACAGAGCCGGAACTTGAAACTATGCCGGCTCACGACTATGAAAAAGTCATGAGGGCACTGCACCCAAGTGCGCCGCTGCCAGAGCAGTATGAAGCTGCAGTTAATTACGTTTCGAAGCAAATTGAGTCAACAGCTAATTGGCTTGCAAGTCAAGCCCTTGAATTCAAGGCTAGGGGAATGCATCATATTGGCTTTCCAATGATGGTTGCCGCCAGCGCAACTCAGTTTGCCAGGGGCTTCATTGAAGCTGGCTTGTCAATGCCACTCATGTACAAGTTGCCGCACACTTTAGGCGACGTATTCACGGGCAAAATCAACGTTTTCAAAGCAACAGAAAAATACTTGGAATTCTTGAAGAAGAATCCGCTGGAAATTTCCCGCTTAATCGGTACTATTTACGGCTCAATCGTGATTCCGAAAGCCGTAGGCAAAGTTTATGGCAGGATAGCTAAGCCTCAACCCGTAAGCTACGAAGTGATTCCCCGTGAAGCCCACATTGAAGCCTGGAAAATCAGCGACGTAGACAACCTGCTTCTAGTTAGGGAAGCACATAAAGGCATTGCGAAGAGAGTTGCAGGCGCACCTGAAAACATGTTTGAATTCAAATTCCTAGCTGAACTTGAAAAGCCGGGAATACATGCCTTGAAATCAGCTAAAACAGTGGGCTTCAAAGCCAGAAGAGCAGGATTAGGAGTTTCAGCTGAATTAAGCTACTTGAAGACCCCTAACATTGAAGCAGTGCTTGCAGACGTGGAGAAAATAAACTTGATTCAGCCCAAACTATTTTCAGTTGAACTGCAGCCCCAGCTGAGTGGAGGCATCCTATCCAGAATTAAAAGCCTACTTGGAGTTAGGAGGGCTGAGCCGCAAATAGAGTGGACCTGGACTAGAACCGCACTAATCAGAGCGCCTAAAAGCAGCATTAAAGAAATAATTGGAAAGGCAGGGCAAAGAACTCTCAAAGGAATTGAAGATGCACTTTCAACGGCAGAGAAAAGTACTTCACTCCTACTTAAAAGCCTAATGAAAACAGGGGAAAAGCACGTAGCCACAGTCCTGGAAAAGCCGGCGGTCAACCTAAATGCTTTAGGCGGAGCAGCATTAGCTTCAACGCTAATTTCAAAAGTTAAAGCTGAAGCAAAGCCTAAAACTCAAGTTAAGCAGCCTCCCAAACTTAAAGCTAAGCCGCTGACAGCATTAGCGCCGCTGCTCACAATAGACGAAGTCCTCAAAGAAGCTGAAAAGCAGAAGCCTAAAGCAAAACCCACTCAGAAGACGCCGCAAACACTTATGCCCTCACTAAAATTAAAGGCAAGGCAGCAAGCAAAGCAGAGGCAGAGGCAAGCAACCCTTCAAATTCCAACCATAGATGAACTGATTGAGAAAACACAGAAGCATAGAGCCAGAATGAGGCAGCGTCAAAGACAAGGCTCAGCGCTCATCACACCGCAAATCACACCGCAAATAACTAGGACTAGGACGCCTCACAAGCCGCCGAGAAGCCCGCCGCCGCAAGTACCAGTCATAAGAATACCCAATTTAGGGCGCATAATTAAAACTGCAAAGCCGAAGAAGCGCATTAAAAAGAAGCGGTACGAAGAAAGGTTAAATCCATTCCCACTTGACCTCTTCGAAATTGGAAATCCACTCAAAAGCCTCCCATCATTAGACAGCCTGCTTGAAGGCAAAAACAAGAAAACTAAAAGGAAAAGCAGGAAAAGGAGGAGGAAAAAGTGAAGCCAGCTGAAAACATGATTAGCCTAGTAATAATCATAATCTGCTTCGGCTTAGCCTGCTTTTTAGGAGGAGTAATTTCAGGCGAGCTAATGCCAATAATCAGCGCCTATTCCCCTAAAAGCTGGAGCAACCTTGCAGGTCAAGCTGAATACTACGTGAGAACTGCAATTACAATCAGCTTAATTGCAGCTTTCCTGGGAGCCGTAATTGGCCTTGCATCATGGTTTATAAGCAAAAGAAGAAGGGAAGAGGAATACCCATACTACTAATAGAAAATATAGGAAGATTACTCTTCGCCTTCGCCGAACAGTGCTGGAAGCAGCAGTTTAAGTATGTGCCAGCAGCCAAAAACCAGTGCGAAGATAATGGCAATCCAGGGAATGGCTTTCAGCAGCCACTCTGGAAACATGACGCCTCACCTAATCCACTTCCCTAGATTCCAGCGCTCAATTAATAATTCCTTGTCTATTTCTACTGCTGTTGCAAGGTCATCTATTGAAGCAGACACTCCCTCAATAATTTTCGCTTCAAGATACTCTTGAGCACTCATGTTCATCCCTGTGAAGTCGCAGTACGAGTGAATGAAGTCCATTACTTCTCTTGGAAGCCAAATTTCAACTTTAACATAGCCTTCGCGCTTCTCCTCACACATTTACCGTTCACCTTATAGGAGTATAGGAGTAGAAATATTTAAAAATATTGCGGTATAAAAGTATAAGAGTAGTGATTTGCATGCCTAAAAAGAAGACCTCCTTCATCATTGACGAAGACCTGCACAGGAGATTCCTATCCTTTGTAGTTAAAAAGCATGGCTCAATGAGAAAATTAAGTGAGGAAATTGAGCAAGCAATACGCGAATACCTTGAAAGGCATGAATCAGAACTGAAGTAATTTATATGTATTCTATTAGGTTTTGACAAGAAGGCGGAAAAATTAGTACCTTTAAGGTACTGTTTGGTACTAAACCTAGCCGATTAGTACTGTTTGGTGCTTTTTAGTCCTTGATTAGATGTAAGTGTATTAAGATGAGCTGTGTTTTTGAGCTTGAGTTTCCGGCTTTTCACCATGAATTTCATGGTAGTTGCATGGTTGAGGGAGTTGAGTTATCTTTAGTTTTTAACATTTATTGTGTATTCGCTAGTGTTAATGCCCATGCACCATATATATCTGAAATACACCAATCGTGCATTTCAATTAATGATGCTCTACACCTCAAAACTGAGCATAAGGGTAATGGAAAATTAGCGCAAACTAAAATGC
>QMLA01000192.1 GCA_003646585.1 Deltaproteobacteria bacterium
GGAGTAGCGTATGTCCGACTTTAATGGGTCATCACTACGCTAAAGCTTACGGTCCTCCTCTATCTACTATGGTAGAGGAAGCGGAAAGGAAACTTGAGATGGGCGTTGACATTAACAAAGAGGAGTATGAGAAAAAGATAGAAAGCTGTAAATTACCTAGCACGGTAGAAATTGCGCACATGAAGCTTAACGGCAACTTAGTACTACTAGGAAACGGAAAGGTCGAAAGCGATTCCTGGCCTATAAGAATTACTAGAAAGGTAATCTCTTACGGTACCTATGATGGTTTAGGTATTGAAAAAGAAGTCGGTGACGTCATTGTTACAGAATTTGAGAAGGCGTCGTTTTACTACAAGACTACGTATTACTCTAAGGAAGGAGAAGTTAAAGGATATTATTACAACATTTGCACCCCTGTGGAGATATATAAGAACGGTATTAGGTACGTTGACCTAGAGGTAGATATCGTAGCTTTGCCTTCATCGATTCCCCAGTTAATCGATGAAGACCTTTTAGATCAAGCCGTGGAGAGGAGAATTATTTCCGAAAAATTGGCCAATGTAGTTAAGAAGGAGTCGAGCAGTTTAATCGATAAGTTGGTAAAGGAGTTGCTGCGTAGTTAGAGATAAAAGATAGGTGGACGTAAGTTAATGGGATGAAATTAGAGGCTAACGTAGTTTACGATGAAGACCTTTTAGAGAAAAACTACGTGTTCTTCGATAGACAAGAAGCGGGAAGGAGGCTTGGGTTTTTCATTTCAAAGAAGAACATACCCGTGGATATAGTCGTTGCAATCCCTGCGGGAGGGGTACCGGTAGGCATAGAAGTCGCTAAGGTATTAAACGCAGATTTCAACGTAATAGTAGTGAGAAAGGTATTGTACCCATGGACAACGGAGGCTGGATTTGGAGCCGTAGCTTGGGACGGTTCTGTAGAGCTAGATACTCTAGCTATAAATAGAGCGGGTCTTACTGCTTCGGATGTAAATAAACAGATTGAAACAGCAGTTAAAGAAGCGAAAAAAAGGTACGAGGAACTGAGGCGGCTTATTCCAGAACCAGATTTTAAAGGTAGGAACGTCCTCGTCGTGGACGACGGTTTGGCTACAGGCTATACGATGATGCTTGCATGTAAGGTCGTAAAGGAGAGAGGTGCTTCAAAAGTTATGGTAGGGGCTCCTACCGGAAATCCGAGAGCTTTATCTCTAATAAGCCCATTTGCAGCCTTCATTATATGTTTAAACGTAAGATCTACTCCCATATTCGCTGTTGCAGATGCTTATCAAAATTGGTACGATTTAAGTGGAGAGGAGGTTAGGACGTTAATCACAGAATACCTTAAGAGTAAAACTTGAAAGGGGTATATACCTTAATACTACTTCTAAGGAAAAAGAAGAAGGTTTACAAATGGTCATTACAGCCGGGTTATTATTACTATACTGGAAGCGCTTTAAATAACTTAGAGGCTAGGGTTAAGAGACATTTTAAGAAAGAGAAGAGGAAGAGATGGCACATAGACTACCTTACAACCGATGACGACGTTGAACTAATTGGAGCCATCTGTGCTGGGACGAACGTTAAGATGGAATGTAAAGTGAACCGGGCTATTTCTAAGCTCGGAGAAGTTATCGTGGGCTTTGGAAGCTCCGATTGTAAGTCAAAATGTGGAGGTCACTTATTTAGAACTGAAGAACTTAAGCGCTCAGAGATTTTAATGGAATACAGGAGGTTGGGTTTAAATCCTTACGTAATAAGTTTCACCGCAGTTTAATTAATTCATTCAAATAGATAACCTCAACCTTTTTATTCTTCAAACACCAATATTTTATGAATGGACGAAACCCAGCTATTAAGTAGTGGGTTTATAATCGTAGGAGCTTATGACGATAAGGTAAGGAGAACGCTTTTTGGAATGGCGAAAGGTAAGGCTCCACAACAAGAGCTAGCTAGAGCAGCCGGAGAATTGAATAAGCTTCTCTATAGGATATTCGTAGATGAATTAAAATTAGATAAGGGAGACGTCGTTAGGGTGAAGATACCGTACGTTATTAAAGATGGAAAGGTTTTCTGGGATTATCCTCAACTCTCAATTGAAGTATATAAGAAGATGAAGGAGGAAGAATTGAAAAAGGTAGTAGATAAGGTGATTAAGGAAATTGAGGTAGTAATCGTTGAAAAGCCTCTCTATATACTGAAGCCTAGAACTACTACCTTAACTGGAGAAATCGTATTCGACGTAGTAATTAAGGATAGAAAGGTAGGATCGGTTAAGGCCATTAAGGAAGGAGATAAATGGAGAATATGGGGAGCTGTTTTAGAACCATTTCCTTCGATCTTTGAGGGAGAGGAAATAGAAGTGAGTATGACAGATGAGCTACAGGCGATCTTTGGAGGACTAATGAAAAAGGGAAAAATAATTGATAAAAAGAAGGCGTTAGGATTCCTGAAGGATTTAGGACTTTCCTAGCGTAGCTTTTGCAAGGTTAAGCCTAGATCCCTCCAGTATCGATCTCACTTGTCTTTTAGTTAAGCTATGCACGACCTTGAAGCTAACCCCCTTATTAACGACCTTTACCTCGAGCTCCTTCCCTCCTCCTTCTAACGTACTTCTCACCTTCTCTATCCTTAAGGTATCTCCTTGATCTACTTTATCGTAGTCGGATGCGTTCGCGAACGTTAGAGGAAGTATGCCGAAGTTAGCTAAGTTCCCGTGATGGATCCTAGCGAAGGATTTGGCTATAACGGCCTTTAAGCCTAAATACCTAGGAGCTGTGGCTGCATGCTCTCTACTACTTCCTTGACCGTAATTATAGCCGCCGATTACGAAGCCCCCCTTGTTCTCCTTAGCTCTTTTCGGAAAGTTCTCATCTACTCTAATAAACGTATATTCCGAAATCTTAGGTATATTGGATCTGTACTTTAAGATGTGAGCTCCTGCGGGTAGTATATGATCCGTAGTTATATCATCTCCTACTTTAAGCAAAACAACTCCTTCAAGCACCTCAGGGATAGGTTCGAACTTAGGCAGCGGTACTATATTAGGTCCTCTAATTACCTCTACCCTTTCCGGCTCGAGAGACGGAGGAAGGATTAAGGAATCGTCGATCGGAACATCGGCGGGTAGATCGAAAACGGGAGCTTCGCCTAACTTCCTAGGATCTGTTATCTCTCCAAATACTCCTGTTGCAACGGCTACCTCTGGGCTTGATAAGTATACC
>QMLA01000193.1 GCA_003646585.1 Deltaproteobacteria bacterium
CTCCAATAAGAACGTGCACTTTACTTAATTTCTCCGTAGGCTTGAAGGGTGTTATTATCGCTCCCCCTGAAATGCGGTCTCCTAATATCTCCTCAATCTCCTTCGCCATTTCGAAAGACGCTTTACCGAAACCAATTACAAAGAGCTTTCCTCTTAACTTAAAAACCCTACCCTTAATGTAGAGCTCTCTTCCATGCATCTTTAAGGCCTTTTTTATGGCGTACCTTGGATTTGCTACCTTTAACCCTTCTTCCAAAATCTCCAATAAATCGGCTTTAATTCGATCCTTAGCTAATTCTTTGAAGTTTTTTATCAACTTAAACACCTAATAACTCCTTCACTTCGTTTATGGTAGGCAACACTATATCTGCTCCCTCCTCGATAAAGACTTTTAAGCACTCCTTGGGAAGGGGAGAAAAAGCGTAAACCCCAGCAAATAACACTCTCTCGTTTTTAAGGTTCCTTACCATTAAAAGATCCTCCATCGAATCTCCTACATATAATGCCTTCTCAAATTTAAAGGGAGATAATGCCCTTTTCAGTAGATAGGGGTTAGGCTTGCTAATAATGGATCCGTCTTCTTTAACAGCGTCTTCAAGAAAGATGGTCGCCCTTTTGTTAAAGAAATTGTTTAATAAATCCCTTAACAACCGCTCAGCCGCTAACTTCCTCCTTCCGGTTACCAACCCTACTTTATCCTTAAACCTCCTCTTTAGGAAAACGACCGTATCTCTTCTTATGATTTGTCTTTCATCTTGTATAAAGCCTCTCTTTATGCGTAGATAGGAGGGTAGCCCGTATATCTTACGGAAGAGCTCCTCGCCGTAATACAGCTCCTCGAAAATATGGCTTAGGATATTCTCCCTAGGCTCAGATGGATAGTTAATGAAGTCCTTTATCTTCAGCAGTAGTTCCCTTTTCTTTCGATTTTTATACAACCTGTCTATAGCTTCATCTATGCTCTTCAAACCCCTTTCGTCAACGTAATCTACGATGTCTCTTACCCCCTCCTTAGCCTTCTCTACGTCTATTCCCGTAATCTCCTTGGCTATATAAGCTAGGTTTTGAAGAGCTATCCCTTCCGTACTTTCGGGAAGAGCGTTAACTATTTTTTCCAGAATAGATTCACTTAGCCCAGATAGGAGGCCTATTAAAATAGCGTAAGAAACATCCCAGTGATTTGCAAAACCTCCAGATTTCTTTATATGAAAAATATAACCTCTTAAGTCTTCGTCCTTTAAGTTTGCTCCCGTGAAGGCCTTAAACAGTATCTTAACCGTTTCAATTGTAGCTTGATCATAAGAATTCGTAATATCTATAAGAGTACCATCGCAATCTAGAATTAGGGCATTAATCTTCTGTATCTCCTCCAACTCTACGCGATAAAGGACCTCTCCCCTAGATGTTGCAAAGCTTCTATACCTCATCTTTAACCTAAGACCAGGCTTAAAGTTATTTAAAACGTACCTTTAAACATTTAAGAGAAAAAGAAAAAAGAACGTTTAGCTAAGGTAGTTTTGTGAAAGAATATCTTTCGTTTAAGGTTCCTCAAGGTATGATGAAAGCTCTAACCCTATATGCTTGCTCGCGTTACCCAGTAACAGGAGTAGAGCTAATAAGGCTAGCAGGTAAGTTGAGCAAGGGGCTATGGAAGCCTAGTCCTGGATCTGTGTACTTCGTGCTTAAGAGGCTTAGAGAAGAGGGGAGCATCTTAGAGATAACGGGTGAAGGAGAGGGGGAGAGAGCTTACATTATAACTGAAAAAGGGAAAAGAACTTTATCAAAAATGAAAGATGCGTTGAGAAGGGATTTAAAGAAGCAGGCCTTAATCCTCTCCCTGTTAATGGATTTAGCTGGTATTGAAGATAAGGTGGAAATGTTCAAACGACTTATAGAAATTCCTTAAATGTCTTTAACGAAGGGGAGTCGGTAATGGTGAAGGTAAAGGACATTATGGTTAAGGACGTAATCACTGTGGATATATCCAAAAACGTAAAGGAAGCTGCGGAACTCATGAGCTCTAAAAACGTAGGATGTCTACTCGTAGAAGAGGAAGGTAGAGTTAAGGGGATAGTTACAGAGAGGGATATAGTTAGGAGGATAGTGGCTGCAGGTAGAGATCCGGAGAAGGTGAAGATAGGAGATATAATGACTTCTCCTATAGTAGTCGTATCTCCGGAGGCTACTGTAAAGGAAGCGGCAAAGGTTATGATCATGTACAAGATAAGGAGATTGCCAGTTGTTGAAGAGGGAAAATTGGTAGGACTAATTACCACTACCGATTTGGCGAACTATCTATCCAAGATTAGAGGATTGTCGGATCCAATCCTGCAAGCAATAATTAGAGGACCTCCGGAAGGAGGACCCTACGGCTAATCGTATAGCGACTGGCTTTGCTCTCTAAGGAACTGTAACAGATAATAGTGACCTCCAGCGCCCTTACCAGTAGAGCCGCTATGTTTCCATCCTACGAAAGGCTGTACTCCTACTACAGCTCCTGTAGTAGCTCCTACCGTTCTATTTACGTAAGCAACACCCGCTTCTATACGTTCGAGGAAGTAGCTCTTCTCGATCGGGTCCTCGGTAAATAAACCGGCCGTAAGCCCATATTCTACATCGTTAGCGATCCTTATTGCTTCTTCAAAATCTTCGTACTCTATAACTGCTAAGAAGGGGATAAAGAGCTCCTCTTTTAAAAGCCGATGATCTGCCGGGAGATCGTCTGCGATGGTAGGCAAAACGTAATAACCATAATCGTATATCCCCCCTCTTAACACCTTTCCTCCGGTTAGTATTTTTCCGTCTCTTTTAGCATCATCACACGCTTTGACGTACCTTTCGAGCGCTTTTTTATTAATTAACGGACCCATGAAGACCTCCTTTTGAGTTGGATCTCCTACTCTAAGAGATTTCGTTACTTCAATTAATGAGTTAAGGAGGGCTTTCTTAACTTTTTTATGGACAATTAATCTAGAAGCCGCGCTACACTTCTGACCTCCGTATCCGAAAGCCGCTCTATAAATCCCCTCAATCGCCTTTCTTAAATCTGCTTTATCCGAAACTATTACCGGGTTTTTCCCTCCCATTTCGGCTATGAAAGGCCTAGGCTCCTTTCCTACGAACTTCTTTAAGGACTCCATTCCAACTTCCCTGCTTCCAGTAAAGACTACCCCGGCAATTCTCTCATCTTCTATTAACGCTTTACCAACTAC
>QMLA01000194.1 GCA_003646585.1 Deltaproteobacteria bacterium
CCCCTCTCGTCATCGGTCTCTATCTGGACCCTGCCGGTGATGCCGTTGACGGCACAGATCTGGATCAAGTTGCGGATGTCCAGCCCGTGCAGCAGGCCTCCAAATCCCTTCTGTGAATCCCTCCCCTCCACCGTCCCCCCTCGAAGAAGACCAGAATGAAACGAAGTTTGGCTACGCCGATAAGTTTAGCCTCGGCCGTATCGGTTGTCAACGAAAGATATACCACAGTCTCCGCACAGAGCCCTTCCCCTCAAAAGGGTGAGAATCTTACACTCAGCTTACGCAAACTTTATGCCTTAAAGATTCCCCAAAAGGACCTACCTACTGAAGGGTCGAGTTGCAAAAATTTAGCAATCTGGGTGATAAAAGAGGTCCAAGGAGGGACGCCCTTGGAATTTTGCCCCATCTAACTCGCTGTGTTTAAGGGGTCTTTATGGACATTGCGTAAACGCCCCACAAATATGCGAAATTAGGTACGTTGTGGAGATCTCTGTAGTGATCCCTGTATATAAGGACATTTGGATACAACTATAAAGACCCATGCCTAAAGAGGGGTGCCTCTAGGATCGCGAATTTTATGGTAGAACAAAATACAACTGTAATTTAATATTCATCGAAAGGCACCATTAAGCTAATTAATCCTCCCATCCTGCAATAATTCGCACCAAAAAATAGACGTCTACAAAAAAAAGGAAGGCGCCTAATATGATGCCGGCCGCTGCTCTTTGAAGCCCTATGGAATAGAGGTCCCTTCCAGCCATAAAGGAGCGCATAAATAGATAGGAGAGGATGAGGAAGAGGCTTAACATCCCTATGCGGAAGTGGAGGCCCATCAGCAAGAAGAGGGCCACCCCTATGGCGATGCAGGCCGTTTTGCCGGGCAGAAAGGCCACCATCCCCTGGATGATGTCGAGCATCTCCTCAAAGACCACTCCCCTTCACCTCCTCAACCATGGAGATTATCTCGAGCCTTCCCCTTTTGTCAAAGCCCTTTACCGTCCCAGAAGGCGTAAGTAGACCTCGAGGTTTCCCTCTGCCATCCTTTTGGCTGTGAAGTGTTCCTCTGCCAAGGAGCGAGCCCTTTCGGCCATCTCCTTCATGGCCGTGGGGTTTTCGATGGCGTATATGATCCCCTCGGCCAGAGAGGAGGGGTCTCCCTTGCGTCTCAGGAGCCCTGTGAGGCCGTCCTTCACGAGCTCTGGGATCCCTCCGGTGTCGGTGGCCACCACGGGGCAGCCGGCGAAGAAGGCATCGATGATGGAGGTGGAAAGACCCTCCTGTCTGCTGCTGACCACAAAGAGGTCGAAGAAGGCCAAAAGGTCCCGTATCTCCTCCCAGTAGCCGAGAAAGGTCACAACGTCATCCAACCCCTGGGCCTTCACCAGATTCCTAAGGTGTGGCTCCCTTTCACCGTGTCCGGCCAAGAAGAGCCGCGCCTTGTGTCCCCTTTCCCTTACGATCTTGAGGGCTGCAATCGCGTCCTCGTGGGCCTTGTGGTCGGCGAAGTAGGAGATGTTACCGAGGACGGTCTCTCCTTTTTCCACCTTGTAGCGTTGCTTGAGGGAGCTGCCGTCTCCCCCTTTGACACGTTGGGGATCCACCCCGCTGTAGACTAACGATATTTTCTCCTCAGGCACCCCCCCTTGGAGCAATACGTCCCTTATCCTTTCGGAGATGGCGATGAAATGGTCGGCCATGTACCGGTACTTAAGGAACGTGAAAGGTTTGAAGGTACCCTTTTTGTAGATGTCAAAATCCACCCTTCGGGTCACGAGGACCTTAGGCCTCTTGTGGGACAGGAGCTTCGCTAGAAAAGCTAAGGTGTGGGCGTGGGACGTGTGGGAGTGGATGATGGGTATGGCCCTTTGATCGACGATGCGGGCTACCTTCCTTGCAGAAAGGATGTCGAACTCTCCGCGCAAGGGCAAAAAGAAGGCCTCCTTCGCCTCGAGCTTTTGAACCTTTTCCTCAAGGGCCGACCCCTTCTTGCCTACCAAAATGGAGGTGACGCCTCGTCTTCTAAGTTCCCCGATCAACAAGCCGAGTTGGTTCTCACCCCCCCTCCAAGTGGGCTCGGTATCTATGTGGAGGACTCTGAGATCCATCAACGACATACAAAGAGGGAATAGCTGCCGTTGTAAAGCTGTTCAGTACACGGGCCTGTGAGGAGATCCCCTCTCCCCCTTGACTCCGCGATCACAAGCCCTTGGACGGGCAGGTCCGCAAGGGACTTCAGCGCCTTGGGCACCACGTCGAGGTAGAAGATCACCGCATGGGGGGTCCTGTAGCGGGTTCTGTAGACATATACCTCTGTTAGCCCCTGGGCCCTGTGATAATCCACCAGCGGCTTCAATTCCCTTAGCTTGGCATAGGAGATCTTGTGCAACTGCAAGGGGAAGATGTTGATGATGAAAAAGGCCACCGTACCTCCCACCAAGGCCGCCTTGGCCAATTTGTCGATCGTCTCTCTTTTCATGAGCCCACCGAGGAAGAACCCGATGGCGAGGGCGAAGGCTGGATAAAGGGGCATCATGTAACGGCCGTATTCTGGCTTGGGAAACAAAAGGGAGAAGGCCACCACTGCGATCCAGGAGAGGACGAGGATTCTACCTTCCCTGGGGGCTTTCCCCCAGACCTTCCAGAGGGCAAGGGGTAGCAATGGCAACCATGGCCAGTAGGTCTGAAGGAGGACCTTGAGGTAGTAGATCTTACCCTTGGAATAGGGCTTCATCCCCGTCAGGGTCGCGATGGCTTCCCTACCTACGAAGGCCCGGAGGAAGGATTCCCCATTGGCAATCCAGACCGGGATCAACCAGAGGGAAAAGAACAAGAGCCCGAGAGCGATGGCTTTGATGAAAGAAGGGCTGAGGAGGCGGCGCCATCGTCCCATCAGGACGAGGTAGAGGCCGAAGATGAGGGGGCCGTAAAGCCCTGCATAACTCTTGGCCAGGAGCCCTATGCTCAGGGCCGCCCCAGCCCCTATGGTATGCCTCCACGAGGTGCCACTCCATAGGAACAGGACAAAGAGGATGATGGATAGGGTCACCGTAGAGTCCATCCTCAGGCCCATGTTGTCCTTTATGAAATCCCTGGTCATGAAGAGGATCATCGCCGACAGGAAGGCCACCTTGCGGTCAAAGACCTGAGAGGCCAGAAGATAGAGGGCCAACCCGCACAAAAGGGCGATGAAGGG
>QMLA01000195.1 GCA_003646585.1 Deltaproteobacteria bacterium
AACGCCCAAGGTGAGGATGTGGTGGCCGGGATCAGGACCCCTCAGCCCATAAACAGGCGCCAGAAGGCATCTCCGCAGGAGGTATCCCTGGAAGAGGCGATGCCCGAGGTCTATAAAGAGCTTGAGCATTACTGCAAGGTCCTTGAGCGTCACTTCCGCGACATGCAGGATGTGGAATTTACCATTCAAAGGGGCAAGTTGTTCATTCTGCAGACCCGTTCCGGGAAGAGGACGGGTCTTGCTGCCTTGAGGATAGCCGTTGATATGGTGACGGAGGGGCTGATCGACGAAGAGGAGGCCTTAATGAGGATCGAACCCGAGCAGTTGAACCAGCTGTTGAGGCCCGTTTTTGACCCCGAGGAGAAGGAGAAAGCCCGCAAGGAGGGCAGGGTGGTGGCAAAGGGGCTCCCTGCGGGACCAGGAGCAACCAGTGGCCATGTGGTCTTCTTCCCCTCCGAGGTGGAAGAACGGACCGCCAAGGGCGAGGAGGTGATCCTGGTCCGCGTTGAGACGTCCCCCGAGGACATTCGGGGTATGAGCGCCGCACAGGGAATCCTTACGGCCAGAGGGGGAATGACATCCCATGCGGCCCTTGTGGCGAGACAGATGGGAAAAGTATGTGTTGTGGGATGTGAGGCCCTAAGGATCGATTACAAGAATCGCCACTTGGAGGTCAATGGCCGGCTTATCAGGGAGGGGGATTACATTTCCATTGACGGGAGCACGGGAGAGGTCATCCTGGGCAAACTCAAGACCCGCCCCTCTGAGGTACTGGAGGTCCTCGTGGAGAAAAGACTCAAGCCCGAAGAGTCACAAAGTTATCAAATATATCACAAACTCATGCAGTGGGCCGACAGGAAGCGGAAGCTCCGGGTGAGGGTCAATGCCGACCGGCCCGAACAGGCATCCCTTGCGCTGGCCTTGGGAGCAGAGGGAATAGGATTGTGCAGGACAGAACACATGTTCTTCGAAGGCGAGAGGATCTATGCGATGAGGGAGATGATCATAGCCCAGGATCCGGAAAGCAGGAGGGAGGCCCTTGACAAGCTCCTTCCCATGCAGAGGGAGGACTTCAAGGCCATCTTCCGGGTGATGCGAGACCTCCCTGTGACCATAAGGACCCTGGATCCACCACTTCACGAGTTCCTGCCCCACAGCGATGATGAGATCGCCCAGGTGGCGGAAAGGATGGGGATCAGTTTTGACGAGCTCAAGGCGAAGGTGGAATCCTTGAGGGAAGCCAATCCCATGCTCGGACACAGGGGCTGTCGTCTGGGTATAGTCTATCCCGAAATCACAAGGATGCAGGCCAGGGCGATCTTTGAAGCGGCCTGCGAGGTAAAACTTGAGGAAGGGATCGAGGTCCATCCCGAGATTATGATTCCCTTGGTCGGGCATGTAGAGGAACTGAGAGATCAGCGCAGGATAGTGGACGAAGTTGCAAAGGAAGTATTTGCCCGATACGGCGTTGAGGTTCCATACAAGGTGGGAACGATGATCGAGATACCTCGGGGGGCCCTGACCGCAGATGAGATTGCCCAACAGGCGGAATTCTTCTCCTTTGGCACCAATGACCTGACTCAGACAACTTACGGCATCAGCAGGGACGATGTGGGGAAGTTCCTGAGGGCCTATGTGGAAAAGGGCATATGGGATTTCGATCCCTTCGTCAAGCTGGATACCAAGGGAGTGGGGCAGTTGATGATGTTAGCAGTGGAGAAGGGCAGGGAGGTTAGGGCCGACCTCAAGGTCGGCATCTGCGGGGAACACGGTGGGGAACCGAGTTCGGTGAAATTTTGCCATTCCATAGGGCTCGATTACGTGAGCTGTTCGCCCTTAAGGATTCCCATCGCCAAATTGGCGGCAGCCCAGGCGGCTATAGAGGAGAACGGGAAGAAGTGAAGGTTTTGCTCCACATAAGCGGTATCCCACACCTATACCCCCTTCCAGAACCGCGCCCCTTCTTTAAAATCAAGCAACCACAACGCTTTCCACACCACCCTTCTGTCAGAAGTGACCGAAGTGACTCAAAATGGCCCAAAGTAAAATGGAAATTTTGGAGATTTTTGGTACCATTTCACACTTCCCTTTTAGGGGCTAAATTCCCAAAACAGCGTTATCTTTCTGGAAACTCTTCTTCGAGCACATCCTCCTCTATTGTGCTCGAAGGGAGGGTGGGCGCAGCGCCAGGTGGTGGCAAAAGTCCTGTGGCCGGCGAGTTCCTGAACCCTTCTGGGGTTTATGCCCCTCTCCATCAGGTAGGTGATGTAGGTGTGCCTCAGGGAATGCAGGGTTATGGTTTTGGGCAGACCGGCCTTTTTCCCTGAGTTCCCTGAAGGCCCTGCTTACCGAGCTAGGGTAAGCGATGGGCGTGTCTCCACCAAAAACATATCTTCCCCTCCGGGGGAGCCGGGACAGGACCTCTGCCAGCGTCTTTGACATCCCCACCTCGCGGGCGTATCCCGTCTTGGTGACAAAGCCGTCTTTTTCAATTTTAGCCTGGATCTTGATCTTGCGCCGCTCAAAGTCAAGGTCCTCCCACTCAAGGTAAAGCAGCTCCTGCCGCCTCATCCCCGTGAAGAAATACGTTAGAAAGATCGGGTAGGCCATTCCGTAAAGCAGGTGCCCGTTCTGTCTTGCGGCCTCAAAGAACTTCCTGAGCTCCTCCCTGGTCATGGCCCGCGGCTGCCTCTCCCTTTTGTCCCTCAGACGTTTGAGCTTTCTCGCGGGATTTTCTTCGATGAAGCCAAGCTCAACGGCCCTATCAAGCATAATGGCAATGACGCTCATATCTCTGTTAACGGAAGAAGGATTGACCTCTCTTAAGCGCCAAAGCCGGTACTTTTCGATGTCCTCCTTTGTAATGGAATCAAGGGACCTTTCATCTCCGAAAAACTGACGAAAGGACTTTATGGCAACTTTATCCCTCTGGAATGTATTGGGCCTTACCTTGTACTTCCTTTCCTCGCGCCACTGCGCCACAAAATCCCCAAGGGAGGGAATATCGGAACATAGTGTCTCGTTTAGTGTGTCTGGTCAGCATGATAGCTCCCCATCTCAATTTCCGCAAACCCCCGGAGCCTTTGCCCTCCCCATGCCTCGTCCAAGTGGCTCAAAAATAGGTACAAAAGCTTTTCCACCGCTTCTTCCCCACAGAAGACCTCTACCAC
>QMLA01000196.1 GCA_003646585.1 Deltaproteobacteria bacterium
ACCTTGTGGATATGCCGGAGAGGGAGCTCAGGCAGCTGGCCCAAATGCTCATTTTCGAGTTTTCGCAGCAAGCGGTTGCGCGAGGGGGGCAGGCCATCTTCACCGATCTCAATATCTACTGGGAGATCCCCAGGCATTTCCGGGATGTGGATGCGATAGGTCCGGGCGGGCAGTACACCGGCAAGAAGTACGGAGATTATCTGAAGGAGGCCCAGAGGTTTGCCAAGGCCCTCTTCGAGGTCTATATGGAAGGGGATGGGGCGGGGAGGCCGTTCTTCTTCCCCAAGCCCCTCGTCCACATAACCGATGAGTTCTTCAACACCCCCGGACACGAGGAGTTTTTGCACCTCATCTGTGAGGTTGCGGCCGAGAAGGGGAACACCTATTTCGTCTTCGATCGGGGCAGCACCGCCAAGATATCCGAATGCTGCCGGTTGAGCTTTAAATTGAACGAGGCAGATCTCGAGGAGGCCCGCCGGCCGTGGAAGATGCGCTACTGTGCCCTGCAGAATGTGAGCATAAACCTCCCCAGGGTGGCCTACCTGTCCGAGGGGGATACCACCAAGCTCTTTGACAACCTCACCGGCTTTGTGGAGCTCGCCGTGCGAGCGCACCTGGAGAAGAGGGCTTTTATTGAGAGGCTGCTATCGCTGGGGGAGAAGGGGCCCCTGGCGCTGCTTTGCATGGATCGGGATGGAGAGCCCTATCTCAGGATAGGGAGGGTCACCCACCTCATCGGGATGGTGGGGCTCAACGAGATGGTCAAGATCCACACCGGCAGGGAGCTCCATGAGTCCAGAGAGGCCTTAAAGTTCGGGCTCAAGGTGATAGCCCATTTGAAGCTCCTCAGCGAGAAGATGTCCCAGAGATATGGCATGAGATTTGTGCTCGAGCAGACCCCTGCGGAGTCGACGGCATATAGATTCGCGCGGCTTGACCTGAGGTATCACTCGCCGCTTGCGGCCCACATGGTCAAGGGGGATGTGTCCAAGGGGGAGATCTACTACACCAATTCAACCCACCTGAACGTTTCCGCTCCTCTCAATCCCATAGAGAGGGTGAAGCTTGAGGGGCTGTTCCATCCCCTGATCGAGGCCGGGGCGATAACCCACATCTGGCTTGGGGAGCACAGGCCTTCGGCGGCTTCGCTGGCCAACTTCGTGGAAAAGGTATTTCGGCTCACCCAGAACGATCAGATAGCCTTCTCTCCCGAGTTCACCACTTGTATCGACTGTGCCCGCACAGTGAGGGGTCTCGTGGACCGGTGTCCCTACTGTGGTTCCGATGAAGTGGAGGGGATCACCCGGATAACCGGGTACTTCAGCAAGGTATCCCAGTGGAACAAGGGGAAGCTCGGGGAATTGAAGGACAGGTTCAGGAACCGGGGGTTCTTCGATGGCCCTGAACTTAAGGCGGCCAACCTCTGAAAGGAGGGCGTTCATGGGGAAGGTCAAGATCTTCACCACTTCCAGGTGTCCCAAGTGCCCCCAGGCCAAGGTGGTGGGGGAGAGGTTGCAGAGGCTGGGGGTGCATGTGGAATATTATGACCTTGAGACCCCGGACGGCCTCGCCGAGGCGGCCTTTTACAGCGTTCAGTCCACTCCCACGATCCTGGTCGAGGAAGAGGAGAGGATTCTTGCCCGCTGGGCCGGGCAGGTGCCAAGTGAAGGGGAGCTGGAGAGGGTGGTCTTTGGATGTCGGTGAGGATAAAGGGATTTCTTGAGACCTCTTTTTTGGACTGGCCTGGAAAGGTCTCCGCAGTGCTGTTTCTGCCAGGGTGTAACTTCCGCTGCCCTTTCTGCCATAACCATGAGTTGTGGACGGAGCCGGAGAAGTTAGAGGATATTCCTCTGCAGTACATCTTGGAACGCATGGGGACCTTCAGGGACTGGATTGACGGGGTCTGCATTACGGGAGGAGAGCCGACGCTACAGGGAGGGTTGCGCGATCTCATACTGGAGTTGCGGGGGTTGGGATTGGGGATAAAGCTTGACACCAATGGCTCGCATCCTGAGGTGCTCGAGGAGCTGATAGAGGAGGGACTGCTGGATTTTGTGGCCATGGATGTGAAGGCCCCCCTTGATCCCTTCCGGTATCAGAGGGCAGCTGGGGTCAGCGTGGATCTTGGCAGCATCCGCAGAAGCATCGAGATCCTTGAGGAAGGGAAGGTGGATTATGTCTTCCGGATCACGGTTGTGCCCGGACTCCATACAGAGGGGGACATTATGGAGCTGGCCTCAGAGCTTCGGGGATCGAAGGGGCTTTTGCTTCAGAACTTCAACCCCCAGAATGCCTATGATCCTGCCCTTAGGTCCCGGAGGCCGTATCCTGAGGAGTGGTTGAGGGAACTGCAGCAAGCCGTGAACGAGATCATCGCCCCAGCGGGCCTCACCCAGGTGGCCTGAGTCCCGAGGACGCCTTATAATTCTTTTACTGTGAAGAAATTGCTCCTCCTTCTGACCTCGGTAGCTGCCGCGTTTGTCTTCCTCCACCTTTATCCCATCGAATCCAAGAGGTTTAAGGAGATGATCCAGAGGGAGGTGTCGGAGGCCACAGGAGGGAGGTTGTACCTCGGGAGGGTTCGCCTTTATTTGATACCTCCGCGCTTGAGGGCCCAAGATGTCCATTTCTCATCCCCGGCAACAGAGCTGGAAGTCAGAGATGGGGTTATTGTCCCCGGAATCCTTCCTCTCCTTTTCAAGGGCAGGATTGAGCTCAAGCGGGTGGCGCTTAAGGGTTTCCGGATGAGGATGGAGAAGGGGGAGGGGAGAAAGGGGGTGCCTGTGCCTTTGGCCGAAGAGGTGCTGCTTGAGGACGGTAGCGTAAAGATGTTGATCGGGGAAAAGGAGATCGATGTCAGGATAATACGGGGGAAGATCTCCATCGGGAAGGAGGTGGAGGCCGGGATTTCCCTTCAAGGGCTCTATCCGTCGGTCGAGATGGAGGTGACCCTGAGGGAGGGACTCCAAGGGTACTGGCTGACGGCTGAGGGCACGGACCTTGACCTGGGCGAGTTGAAGGCCGCTCTTGAGGGGATCATTGGGGAGAAGAAGGCCCTGGAGGTCCTTCAAGGTGGCACCCTTCTGGACTTCAGGCTGAAGTATGGTCCCTTTTCTCCCGGTCAGCCCCTTGATCTGAAGAAGTTTCAGATTGCGGGGAAGGTGAAGG
>QMLA01000197.1 GCA_003646585.1 Deltaproteobacteria bacterium
ACCCTGTTTGGGGGTTTCGAGGTAAACACCCTCACCCAGCACGAGATCATCTCCCCCTTTGACAACCTCGATCTCAATGCCCAGCTTTACTGCTCAACCGGAAACCTCTTCTTCAAAACTAAGCTGGAGGAGGAAGCGTGGTTGAAGGTACAAGAGGGCATAAAGGCCCTGAAAGGGATGCTCCCCGGAGGGCAATTCGGGGAATTGATCTCCCAGATCGAGCAATCCTTTGCCGAGTACAAAAAGACCACCGAGGAAAGGATCTCCCTGAGGGAACATTATGAGAGGCTCAAAAAGGCGGTGGGAGATGAGGCCCTCAGGGTTGAGCGCTTAATAAAGGGCCCTCTCTTTGACCACTACCGGGAGGCCGTCTATCCCCTTTATCTTGAGGCCCGGACCCATGAGCAGGGTTATCTGCTCGATGGAAGGGATGTGTGCGCCATAGCCTGGGAGAACGCGATGGGCAAGCTCCTTGAGGCCGTAAAGGAAGAGGAATTCAAAGCAGTCCTGAAAGATTACGCTGATACCTTCAAAGAGCTGATGACGGTGAGCAGGCAATTCAGGGACCTTGAGATACGCCATCAAGGAGCTGCCCTGAAGTTGCGGGACAACCTCCATCAGCTGACCCAGGCCTTAGGGGAGTACCTGGGGGTTGTGAAGAAGAAGGCGAAGCTGGCCCAGACAGCAGTGAGCATCATTTCCTTTATCGGGGCGATGGTCATAGCCTTCATAGCCTCCTGGAAGTTCACGAACCCCATAAGGAAGATAACCCTTGCAAGCGAGGAGATAACCCGCGGCAATTTCGACATAAGGCTTGACATCCGCTCAAGGGACGAACTGGGCCACCTGGCAGGGACCATAAACCAAATGGCCCAGAAGTTGAAGGAGGAAAGGGAAAGGGAGAGGCAATACTCGGAAGAGTTGAAGAGGCAGCAGGAGGCCCTCCAGGAGAAGATGAAGGAGGTGGAGGCCTTAAAGCGGGAGGCAGAAGACAGGCACAGGAGGCTATTGGAGGAGACCAAAAAAATCGATTCCTTCATGGACCTTATGGCAAATGGGGATTTCGTCACCTTCCTGAAGGAGGAGGAATTCAGGGAGCTTAGGGACCTGGCCTCAAGCATCAACACCACCAAGGTCAAACAGCGGGAGCTCCTCCTTCAGGTATCCGAGGCGGCGGAACAGGTCCTGACAGCTGCAAGCCAGGTGGCAGAGGGAAGTGCCAAGCTCTCCGAGGGGGCCTCCAGGCAGGCTGCGGCCGTAGAGGAGAGCTCAAGTTCCGTTGAAGAAATTGAGGCCGTAAGCAGCGAAAACGCCAGAGTCGCCCAAGAAGGCGATCGGTTCCTGAAGGAGACCCTCGATGTGGTCAGGGAGACGAGCTCTTCGGTTCAGAGGCTCCTTCGGGCCATGGACGAGATCGTTGAGGCATCCGAGCAGACGCAGAAGATCATAAAGACCATCGACGAGATAGCCTTCCAGACCAACCTCCTGGCCCTGAATGCGGCCGTGGAGGCGGCAAGGGCCGGAGAGGCGGGGTCGGGCTTTGCCGTTGTGGCCGAGGAGGTCCGGGCCCTGGCCCAGAGGAGTGCCGAGGCAGCGCGGCAGACCGCGGAACTGATAGAGGACATGCGCAAAAAGGTATCGGCCGGAAAGCAGGTCTTGAGCGATACCGAGGGCAACTTCGCCAAAGTCGCCCAGAATGCGGAGAAGGTCGCCCAGGTGATAGCCGAGGTCTCGGCGGCAAGCACCGAACAGGCCAGAAGCATTGCCCAGGTGAGGGATGCCCTGCAGCAGATAAACGAGGTCACCCAGCAGATAGCGGCAAATGCCGAGGAAAGCGCCGCTGCCTCCGAGCAAATGAAGTCCCAGGCCCAGAGCCTGAAGGAGATGGTGACCGTCTTCAAGCTCAATTAAGAAAGCTCCAGGAGCCTGTAAGACCTCGAGCCGAGGCCCAAGCGCTCGGCGTGCTCCAGCTGAAAGGACCAGTCTATGTCCTTATGGACTGCCCCGAATTTGTCCCTCCCCGGGCCGAGTCCTTCAAGGGAGGATATCCCCGGCTGGGCGTTCACCAGATCGACCGAAGCCTGATCGAGGGCCACCGGGTCCCTCGAACCGAGAATTCCTATATCGGGGACGATCGGGGGATCACTTCTGGACCAGCAATCGCACAAGGGGGTGACATAAAGCAGGAAATTCAAAAAGAGGACCTTCCCTTCCTTTCCCTTCAATGCCCCAAGGGCATGCTCGATCATCTTCTTCTGGAAGATCTCGGGATCCCTCTTCCACCTTATGTCTATGGCCTTGTGGGGACACATGACTATACACTGCCCACAGCCGGTACACCTTCCCTCATCGATGAAGGCCTTTTTCTCCTTCAGGGCTATCGCCCCCGAAGGGCACTCCCCTTCACACCGTCCACAGCCGGTGCACCTGCGCCTGTTGACCTTGGGGGAGACCTCCGAATGCTGGATGAGCTTTCCCCTTCTGCCCGTGCAGCCCATCCCGAGGTTCTTCAGGGCACCACCGAAGCCCGCAAGGTCATGGCCTTTAAAATGGCTTACCACCACCATCGAATGAGCCTCAAAGATGGCCCTGGCCACTTCAACCTCTCCATATACCTCCCCCTCGATCCGGACCATCACGGTGTCATTGCCCTTGAGCCCATCGGCGATTATCACCGGTGCCCCGGTCACTTCAAACCCGAAACCGTGTCTTAAGGCCGTCTCTATGTGAGAGGGAGCATCTGAGCGGCTGCCCTTGTAAAGGGTGTTTGTGTCCGTGAGGAAGGGCTTCGCCCCAAGGGCCCGGACCCGTTCCACTATGGGCCTGACGTAAAGGGGTCTCAAGAAGGTGGTGTTCCCCTCTTCGCCGAAGTGGACCTTAACGGCACAAAGGTCCCCCGGCCTTACGGCCTTCTCAATACCCAAAAGGTCCAGCATCCGCCCGATCCCCTTAAGGAACCCATCCCTCTTCCCCTTAAAGGGAAGGAAGTAAACCTCGCTCTGCATCCCCATAGACCTCCTTCAGGATCTCCCCTGCCCCCTTGTCCTTGAGCCTACGGGCCAAGGCCCTCCCTAAGGCCACCGGATCCGTGCCCTTATCCTCGCCCTTGATAATCCTTCCCCCCTCAACTCCCGCCACCATGGCCTTGAGCACTATAACCC
>QMLA01000198.1 GCA_003646585.1 Deltaproteobacteria bacterium
CCTCCGGAGTACAGGGAGGCGATTTTTGATTCCTATTTTACGACCAAGGAAAACGGCACCGGACTTGGACTCGCGGTGGTCAGAGATACAGTCGAACGACATGGAGGACGTATAGAACTCGGAAGCGAAGTGGGCAAGGGTACGTGCTTCAGGGTGTGGCTGCCCGTTTCACCTAAAAAAAACGATCTCGTGGAGAACAATTACGATGGAAAGAAATAAGTTGTAATTCAGCGTTGACAAGGCCGAGCGGTGCTCCAAGTATTTGAATAGAAGAGAGAAAATACGTGCACATAAGGGAACAGTTTCGGAAGAGAGAAGTGATGCATGGAATGGAAAAGGGAAACAAAGATGAACAGGAATTGATCCAGGTCGACAAAATGATCTCAATGGGCGTTCTGGTTTCCGGAGTGGCCCATGAGATAAACAATCCCAATAACGTAGTGATGCTGAATTCGGCTATTCTGCGGGAGATTTGGGAATATCTGCTTCCTGTGCTCGATGGAATTTTTGAGCGAAATGGTGATTTCAATGTAGGGGGGCTGGTCTTCAGCGAAGTCCGGACGGATGTACCTGAGTTGCTTTCGGGAATAGAGCGAAGCGCTAAAAGAATCAGGAACATCGTTCAGGGCCTCAAGGACTTTTCACGCCTTCAGCCCTCAGAGGCCTCCGAGGATGTAAATATCAATGAAGTTGTCAGGAACACCTTGTTTCTGTTCAAGAACATGATAAAGACGTCTACAAAGAGGTTTTCCGTGCAACTCGGAGACGGCCTTCCCCCTGTTCGGGGAAATGCACAAAAATTGGAGCAGGTCATTGTTAACCTTATACAAAATGCCTGCCAGGCATTGCCTGACAAGGAGAAAGGAGTTTTGGTCTCTACAGCTTACGATGAAAAATCAGGGCACATTGTCGTCAGGGTCGAGGACGAGGGCGTCGGTATCCCTAAAGAACTACTTCCCAGGATTATGGACCCATTCTTCACCACGAAACGTGGTAAGGGAGGTACGGGGCTCGGCTTGTCGGTTTCGGAGAGAATCGTGAGTGAGCACGGAGGTGTTATTGATGTGACCAGTGAGCCGGGAAAGGGTTCCATATTTAAGGTATTCCTGCCTACAAACAGGAAAAAGGAAGTCGCTACCGTGCTGGTTGCCGATGATGATGAACGGGCCAGATCTGCTATTGCGGAGGCGCTTCGGGAGCAGAATTATCTGGTAAGGGAGGCGTCGAATGGTAGTGAGGCCTGTGTTGAACTCGGCCGATATCGTCCCAATGTCTTGATTCTCGATATACATATGCCCAATATGGACGGGGTGGAGGTTTGCAGAGTAATCAAAAATACCTTGGAGTTGTCTGATATGGAAGTCATAGTGGTCACCGGACTCCCCGATTCGCCAAAGGTAAAAGCCATAGAAGAGATGGGGTTCAAACATATCCTTTATAAACCTATGAGACTCGGAAGTCTCCTTGAAATGATAGGAATGGTCCTTGAAAAGAGGCGGGTTTTCGAAGAAGCAGGAAATGAGGAAATATCAGATAGCAAACCTACTCGTTTCGGACAAGGATATTGAGGTATGGACCAGCCAGTTATCGCCTCGCTTCCCATAATGGTGGTTGATGACGAAGCAGAGGTACTAAAAAGTATCGAGGTGGCGCTTCGCTCAGCAGGCTTGGGAGAGATAGTAACATGCCGAGACAGCCGAGAAGTAATACCGCTACTTTCAAGGATGGAAATGGGGATCGTCCTTTTGGACCTGATAATGCCTTATGTTTCCGGCGAGGAGCTTTTGAATGAGATTGTGGAGAAATTTCCTGAGATCCCTGTCATTATTGTCACGGCCAACGATGAGATCGATATCGCCGTCAAATGCATGAAGTCAAGGGCCTTTGACTATATAGTCAAGCCGCTTGAAAAAGGCCGGTTGATTTCGGCTGTAATGCGGGCGTTGGAACTGCGGAAGCTCAGGAGGGAGGATGAGATACTAAAGAATCACATGAGCACACGCTGTTTGGAAAGACCCGAGGTTTTCTCGGAAATCGTCACGGCTAATGAGAAAATGCTTGGATTATTCCAGTATGTGGAAGCTATCGCGGGCAGCCGGGAACCGGTCCTTATTACGGGGGAGACAGGGGTCGGAAAAGAATTGATGGCTCGGGCGGTCGCTATGATTTCTCTGCCCGAAGGTCCCTTTGTTTCCGTCAACGTGGCCGGCATAGACGATAATGCCTTCGCTGACTCCTTGTTCGGACACTCGAAAGGGGCGTTCACCGGCGCCGACAGCGTCAGAGCCGGGCTTGTCGAAAAGGCATGTGGAGGGACACTGTTCTTGGATGAGATAGGGGACCTGAACCCCGGTTCACAAGTGAAGCTGCTTCGACTTTTACAGGAACATGAATATTTCCCATTGGGCATGGATCATGCCAGGAAGTCCGGTGCACGAGTCATAGCCAGCACGAATAAGGATCTTCCGGCCTTGCAGAGCTCGGGGCGTTTCAGGAGGGATCTCTATTATCGCATTTCCATCCACCATTTGGACATTCCTCCTCTTCGGGAAAGGCTTGATGATCTTCCCCTCCTGCTGGACCACTTTATTGAGCAGGCAGCACATGCACTGGGAAGACGTGTACCTTCGTACCCTGCGGAGTTGATCACTCTCCTTTCAAACTACTCTTTTCCCGGCAACATTCGTGAGCTGCGGGCCTTAGTCTTTGATGCCGTGTGCCGGCACACTTCAGGAATACTTTCTCTGCAGCATTTTCGACTCCATCTGGAAAAATGCCGGTCCCTGGAAAAAGGGGCTCATGCGGCCGGGAGCTCGATTAGCGGCGAGACGAGTCTGTCCCGCCTGGATTCGCTTCCAACACTCAAAGAGGCTACACGGCTCTTGATTCGTGAGGCGATGAGGCGGGCCGAAAATAACCAAACAATGGCAGCGAGGTTTTTGGGCATTTCCCGCCAGAGGCTTGCAAGGCATCTGAAAAATTCTTCGACACCCTCCTAGTCGGCTCCTTCTCATAATGAGAAAGTGAGAAGGGGTGTTCCATTTCATAACGCAGCACCGTTTTGTAACAAAGCTTCCAAGTGTTTGAAATTTATTACGGAATAGTCGGGCCGGCCTCAAAGCTCGTCATTAATCGCTACACCTATCGTGAGCCGGCGGGCG
>QMLA01000199.1 GCA_003646585.1 Deltaproteobacteria bacterium
ACAACTCCCGGGGCTCGTCATAAAGGCCGCTGTGCCGTCCGAGGTAGCAAGGGTCGTGGTAGATCACCTTCCTGGGATAGGGGTTCTTCGGGCGAAGCCTTCCCTCCTTCAAGGCCTGGTAGAGGACCTCCACTATGCTAAGCACTGGGATGTGGAGGCCGAAGTCGGGATATTCGTTCTTCATGGTGTAGTAACAGTGGGGGGAGGAGACGATCACCCTCTTCACCTCCGCGTCCACGAAGGCCTTGAGGTTCCCTTTGACGAGGCCCTTGTACACCTCCTCTTCCCCTATCTTTCTCACGCTCTCGCCGCAGCAGTTCACTTCTTCTCCCAGTATCCCGAAATCGAGTCCGATATGGTCGAGGACCTTAACAGTGGCCCTGGAGACCTTCATGAGCCTCTGGTCGTAACAGGTGTAACAGCAGGGGAAGTAAAGGTAATCGGTGCCGGGTTCGAAGGTCTTCACCCCCAGGCCTTCGGACCACCTGGCCCTGGCCGCCCTGTCCTCCCTCAGGGGGTTGCCCTGGGAGGTGATGGAGCCTATGGCCGTTCTGACTGGTTTGACCGCCTGGGGCAGGACACCATACTCGGTGGCGAGCCTCCTCAGGGCCACGTTCATCCCGATCTGGTCCACTCCCCGCGGGCACCACTTCCAACAACGCCCACAGGTGGTGCACCTCCATATAGTCTCCTTTTCGATCTGGACGAAGCCAAAAGCCGACTCCCTCAAGAGCCTCCTCATGCTGAAGGTCGTGAACTCGTTCCAAGGACAGACCGCGTCGCAGAGGCCGCACTGGTAGCAGAGCTTGAAGGTATCGCTGCCCTTGGCCTTTATTTCCTCAACGATTTCCCTATAGGGCGTGAGCGCCTCCAACTTTATCCCTCCCCCTGGGTCTTGGAGAGGTAGAGCCTGGAGATGGCATCGAGCAGCGGCTCCCATCCGTACCTGTCCACGAGGCTCTCGATGGCCACATCCAGCTCCTTGATTTCTTCCTCTTCCTCCGCCTCCACCTCCATCTCCTCATAGGTGAGGGCATCGACGAAGCACCAAGTCACGCAGACAGGTTCTTCCAGGGGCGGGTCGCTTTCGCACATGTCGCACTTAAGGGGCAGGCCCGTGCCCGGTTCCTTGAAGAGATCCCGTGCAGGGCAGGCCGCACCACAGAAACTGCAGATGACCCACCTCTCCGGCCTGTACCCGCTCTGAGGGAGCTCATTCTGGATGTACAGGACCCTGCCGGGGCACTCCGCCTTGGTATAGAAGCTGCCCTTCACGGGGACAAAGACCCCCTGAAGTTCGTCCCTGAAGACCCGGATCCTGGAAGCATCAGGGGTATCCCAGCTATAGCGCGGCTGCGCGTGAAAAGCAGAGCAGATAACCTCGCAGGCTTTGCATCCTACACATTTGTCTAAATCCACCTTTAAGATCTTTACCCTCTTCTTCATGGCTCATCCTTCCAAAATTCCCCTTTTGATAAAGTCCTCGTAAACGAAATCGAGTTTGAGTTTCTTCAGGGTCTCCCCTGTGGGGATCCCTTCGTCGTTCCATCCTCTGTAGCGGTAGTAGGTTGTGAGGAGCTCCTGCTCGTACTCGGGGAAGCGCTTCTTCCAGTGATCTTCAGGGGGCTTCTCCTCGGCCCGCCTCAGGCCCCTGCGGATGTTATTGGCCCTCACGAGGTTTCTGACCCTTGTGGCAGCCTCCCAGAGCTCCTGCTCCCCCATATCTATCCCGGTGCCATAGGAGATAAACAACGGGAGGTTGTGGATGTGATAAGGGGGCTTCAGCGGGAAGGAGGAAAGTCCGGCACAAATGCCCGTACAGTCATCTATGTAGTGCATTATCTCCTGCCATTCCACAAGCTCACAGCAGAGATCGGGGGGAGGATAATAGGGGAAGACCTTCCCCTCCTCGCCCCACTCCATGATGAATTGCTTGAAGCGCTCCTCCTTGCCCGTGGGGACCTGTATCCAGTCCCTTATGAACTCCTCCCGATAATCCTTGGGCAGGGGGGCCTGGGGGATCTGCCCCTCTATCTGGGTGATGTTGCCCTTTTCACCGGTGGCATACATGAGGAAGTAAATAGGATTGAGCATCCCGAGTTTGATGGTCATCTGCTCGTGTTTTTTGGTGGTATTGTGATCAAAGGCCTCCGCACCACGGCCTATCTCCCGGGCAGCCCAGTAGACCCCCTTTGCCAGGACATCGCCTATCCCCTCGCGTCTCACGATCCGATCAAGCAGCCAGAAAAACCTCTCCTGCGGATCCTTCGGGAAACCGGGCATGTCCTGATCGGTCAGGATCCCATTTTCGTAAAGCTCCACGGCAAAGGCCATGACCTGGGGCGTGGTGAAACCGTCAACCCCATAATACTGGGCCCTGGCGGCGATCTTCAGCCCGAACTCCAGATCATCCACCATGGCCGCCATAAGGTAGGTTAGTTTCGAATAGCACTTCATTATGTAGTTGGGAGTGCCAGGAAGCACCAAGACGGCCGCACAACCCACCGGGCAGTTGAAACACCCCACGAATTTCTTTATGGCCTTCCTCTGGGTCTCGGCAAACCTCTCCTCGACTTCCTTTGTCCATATGCCCTTCCTCCTGTGACGGGCATGTCCCCAGGCAAAATTCTCCAGATGCCACTGCTCATCGAAGATCTTCATCTCCTGAGGAGAGCCGATATAAGCCAATATGGGAGGCACTCCCTTTATCGGATTGTTAAGCCTGAACACGATGTAATCGATGACCTTATGACACTCCTCGATGAAGGGTTCGGGCTTGGCCAGGTGGATGGGCTTGGATCCCTTGACCGCCACTGCCTTGAGGTTCTTGTCCCCCATCACGGCCCCAAGCCCCAGACGGCTCGCACTCCCCCGGTAAGTCTCGATGGAAGAAAAGTAAACCCGGTTCTCACCGGCCAGACCTATGGCGAGGATTTCGGCCGTGGGTTCCTTCAACTCCTGCCTTATCAGCTCCATGGTCTCATAGGTGCTCTTGCCCTGAAGGTGCCTGGCGTCGCGGATCTCGACCTTGTCATCGTGAACCCACAGGTAGACCAGATGGGGGGCCCTGCCCTTAACGATGATGCGGTCATAACCGGCGAACTTGAGCTGGGCCGCCCAGTGACCTCCGAGCATCGAAAAACCCATGTACTGGGTC
>QMLA01000200.1 GCA_003646585.1 Deltaproteobacteria bacterium
GGATACTGAGACGTTATGTTCTCAAGCCTCCTCGAGAATATCATCACCTCGCCGCTCTTCTTGTGGATCTGCATCCGCTCCCCATCATACTTGTACTCAGCCAAGCACTTGCCCCCAAGCTTATCGAGAATCTCCTCCGCGGACGACAGCCTTTCAGCGAGCATGGGCCTGATCGGCCTCCCAACCGTTATCCTGACTTTCTTGAGACCTTCAACCCCTTCTAGCGCGGCGGTCTTCGCGACGAAGCCTATGTCCGATGTGATGTTGTATGCTCTCTCGAAGAGCTCTCGGGTCTCCTTCCCGCCTCCGAACAGGATCGAGAGGGCGTCTAGGATCGTCATGTCAGCTACTCCGAGCCTCATCTTGCCAGTGACTATTCTGAGAATGTATTTCGCCTCCTTGGGCTGAGCCGATGCGAGAAGCCCGCTCAGGATCTGGACCTTCGTCTCCATCGACCCCTCTCCAGTCTCCTTCGCGATCCGCTCGAGGGCCGAGTATACGTCCTCCACCGTGAGCTCCTGAGCGAAGAGGGTTATCTGGCTTCGCTTAGCCAGCATCCTCTCTCCGACGAGCCCGACGTCGCCGAGCTCCTTATACGCTTGATTCACCTCTTTGTCGCTCGCCCCAGATGCGAGCCTAACCGCTCTCAAGGCGAGCCTATCAGCCACCCCGAGCTCCAAGCCGACGAAGGGCGGGTAAACTTCTCCGAGGGTGAGGTAAACCACCTTGTCTATGACCTCGGAGGGAGCTTTCCTGAGCATCTCGACGAGCAGGTTCGTCATCTCTATTCTTCCCGTGATCGCCTCGATCCTCTCGTAAAAGTCCACGAGCTCCGAAAACAGCATCCCAATACAGAAGGAACCGGAGGTCTAATTAAGCCTTCCTAAAGCATCAGGTCAGAAGAAGTTTGAAGACGATACCTAAGTAATCCCAGGGAACTATATCCTCATTCAAATAGTTTGTTTTCCTAACTTCATGGCCTATGTGCCAACAGCATGTCGTGACATACCGTCAATGAATATGTTTTAATCAGCCTAATCGCTGCTAATCTTTATTTACCATCATAATACCTATTTTATGACCGTGATAAGAAGATTGAAGCTGGAGAAGTTTAAAGGTGTTAGCCAAGGTGAGATAAACTTAGCTCCATTGACAATTATTATTGGAGCCAATAACTCAGGAAAAACGACGATACTCGAAGCATTATTCCTAGCTCCTAACCCATTTCGCAAAGTTCCCTACTTGGTGGAAGGAAATGATAGAGCGATAAGAATTGTAGGAGCTCTTCATAAAACACTTGAAAGTGAAGGTTACTTATTTCTATTACACAACTACACTTCTAAAATCGCCAAAGTTGAATGTGAGATGGATGAAAGCCCGTATCTGCTTGAACTCATCAGAGCTTTCAACTTCATTTACGTTTCCACAAATAGAGAGATTGGGGATCACGTTTCTATAGATGGTAAGGAGAAAAGGATCATCGGACGCTTGGATGCACAAAGTAGTTCTAGAATGGATATTAAGATTGAGAAACCATTAATTGACGATACACTCTTATTAAGTTCAAGCTTGACGAAGTACGCTTATGAGTATTTGAGGATGAATTGGGCGTCAATAGTGAATTTGGGCATTTGCAGGGGCGCGGCTGAGGAAGCTTCGACTTTTTCCAACGAGAGGTACGTTGATTTAACTATGGAGCCCTTTATCGGAGGGACACTCTCGATAAACGCTTATAGACATGATGGGGCCAGGAGGAGGCTAGGAGATTTAGGTGATGGTGTTCAGGGTTACATCATTTCTAGGATTCTCTATGAGATCGCTCAGCCGAAGGTTCTTCTTTGGGATGATGTCGAGGCCCATTTCAATCCTAGAATCTTGCTGAGCATCTCAGGTTGGATTTCAGAGTTAGTTGAGAAAGGCAAGCAGGTTGTGCTAACCACGCACAGCCTTGAAGCAGTAAGGATGATAGCAGGCGAAAGCCAAGATAAAGCTAGAATCTATCTCATATCTCTGGTCGACGGTACGCTAAATACGAGGGAGCTCACACTTCAAGAGGTCGAGGAACTTATAGAGGCTGGAGTGGACGTAAGAGCTGCAGAGCCACTACTATGAAACTCTATCCCCTCCTCCCATCCAGTAGAACCACAAGAAACATGATTAGCATATCTAGGAGATTGAGAATAAGCGTTGTAACGCCTGAAAGCAGACCGTTAAGTGGTATCATCATACTGGCTAATGGAACTCCAGACGATTACGTAGTGACGATACTCTCACACCACCTAGACGGAAAGAAAATAGTCGGGATAACCAAACCTCAAAGAGCAAATTGGATCGCCGTATTTGACATAATTCACATATATCTAAGGTATCGAGTAGATAAGCTCGTGATGTTGATAGATCAGGAGAATGAGCCACTAGATTCCCTTTTTGAGAAGATCGAGAAAAAGATAGCGAAAGTAGCTAATATAACCGATGTGAAGAAATATCAAAGACTCATAACCTATACTTGCAGGCGTCATGAAGGAGAATTTCGGCTTACCGTAATCATCAATGGTTTAGACGATTATAGGTTCAAAAGACACACCATAGAAGATCATTTACTGAAAGCCGCAGAGGTTTTTCTCGGAATCAAACTAAGTAAAAATGACCCTAAAGAGTGTTGGAGAAACTTAAGAGAGGAAGATCAATATGAGGTTTTCAGGAAACTAAGTAAGACCGCGAGCTTAGATAAGCTATTTCCACAGCAGATTAAAGGTCTTAAGAGCTTGTTAGAGAATTCTAGCCATTAAAGAACCCCCTGAAAACCTTACCGCTGCGAGAAAGTAAATCTAAAAAACTAAATAACTTATCCCTAGGAGATGAACCTAGGAGAACGCTTGATTGAGTATAGGCCGATAGGGGTGATTCGCTCGCCGTTTAAGGACGTTCGCGGAGTCCCGATTCAGCCCAAGGCTGCGAGGGAGATTGAGGGCGTGGTCGAGGTGTTTCCTCAGTATGTTGATGGCTTGAAGGATCTCGACGGGTTTTCTCATATTATCCTGATCTACCACTTCCACCTAGTCGAGGGATACTCGCTTCTGGTCAAGCCTTACATGGATCAGGTGGAGAGAGGGGTCTTCGCTACGAGGGCTCCGGCTCGCCCAAACCCGATA
>QMLA01000201.1 GCA_003646585.1 Deltaproteobacteria bacterium
CCCTCATACCTTCACCCACCTCTCGAATTGATGGTACTTGCGCTGCAAATAGACCATGAGTCCCTCGCTCTTGAGGACTATGAAGGCCGTAAGGATGAGGGCGTAAAATACTATCCTCAGGGTCCCGAAGGTCCTCAGGAATTCCGAAAGGGGTACCAGGATCAGGCTGCCGATGAAAGGCCCAACCAAGGTTCCTCCGCCTCCGATGACCGTGGCAGCGATGGGCATAATGGAGAAATCCAAGGCGAAAAGCGAAAGCCCGGCCCACATGTACAGGTGGGCCATGTACGCTCCTGCAAAGCAACCGAGAAGCGATGCCAGAAAGACGGCCATGGCCTTGTAAAGGCTCACGTTGATCCCGGAGGCCTTAACCGCCTGATCGTTGTCCTTGATCCCGCGAAAGACAAGCCCTATGTCCTCGTTCACCAATCGCCTCAGGCCGAAAAGGGCCACCAGGGCCAGCCCGACGATCAGATACTGCTCGATCCACTGGTTCGGAAGGGGGACGACCCCCGGCATTCCATCCGTTCCTCCGAGGAGATCCAGGGCTTCGATGATCTTGGAGAAGGCCAGAGGGTACATCAGGGTAACGATGGCAAAGTAAATCCCCCTGAGGGGCAAGGTGGGCAGGAGCAACAGCGTGCAAATAAGGGCCCCGGTTACCGTTGCCAAGGGAAGGGAGAGGAGGGGGGACAGGCCCATTTTGGTGTTGAAGATGGCCGTAAGGTATCCCCCAACCCCCACGAAGAATGCCCCGCCCAAACAGACCAGTCCGACGAAGTTGGCCAGAAAGTCGAAGGCCATGGCCAAAAAGATGAACACAGAGGTCACACATATGACGCGCTGCCAGTAAGGGGCCACCATGAAGATGATGGGCAAGGATAGCATCCCGACGATGAGCAGGAGCCGAGGAAGGAGCAAATAGGCGATCTCCTGCCAGTGGCTTATGGCGTAAATCCCTTCCGTCCTCACCTTGATCCCGCGATCGAGCCTCTCCCTCCTTAAGGCCTCCGCCATCAGACCCGCTCCTCCAGTTCCTTCTGTCTGCCGAAAAGTCCCGAGGGCTTAAAGATCAAGGTGACGATTATGGCCAGGATGGCAATCACCATGTGGAAATGGGAGGCTATGTACTTGACGCTCAGAATCTGAGCGAACCCGATGACGAAAGCAGCAAGCACCGCTCCCGCCCAGCTGCCGAGTCCTCCCACGATACAAACGGCTATGGCGAAGATCAGCACGCTGTAACCCGCTTCAACGACTATGTTCCCCAGGGGCAAAAGCACCACCGCTGCAAGGCCTGCCAGGGCGGAACCGAGTCCCAGGGCAACGGTGGCGGTAAAATCCGAATCTATACCGAGCATCATGGCCGCCCATTCATCCTGGGCTATCCCCCTCAGGGCGAGGCCCAAACGGATATGGTGGGTGAAGGCCCATATTCCCAGAAAGATCAACGCCCCTACTGCCAGCACCACCAGCCTGTGGAGATCCACCGGCACGCCGAAGATTTCAACGCTTCCCGAAAGGAAGACGGGAAGGGTATAGGTCATGCCCTTGAACCCCGCCCATCTCAATGCCTCAAGGACCGCCAGCCCAATGGCATAGGTGGCTATGACCTCGGACATCTCCATTCCCCTCACCCGTATGAGGACCACACGATAAATGGCAACCCCTATGAGGGCTGTCCCCAAAAGGGCCAGGGGAATGGCGAGGGGATAGGGCAGACCCAGCCTGTTGAGCAAAACCCACGTGATGAAACCAGCGGTTACATAAATGGCCCCATGGGCAAAGTTGGGGAGACGGCTGACACCATAAACTAAGGTAAAGCCAAGGGCCATAAGGGCAAGGGCTATGCTATTTATCGTGCCATAGATCAATACCTCCATATCCCCCTCCTCAGGGAGGGGGGCAAAAGCCCCTCCCATTCCCTCACATCATCCATTCTGGCAACTTGACCTCACCCACCGCAATGGAAGGCGGATAGACCACCACCCTTTTACCCGGGGACTGCCACTGGAAGATCGACGTCACAGCCCCCTGTTGAGGGTCGAGAGCGGGGATCACCTGGTGGCTCTTGGGATCAAACCTGATGCGACCGTAAACGCCCATCATATCGGTGCTCTCCAGCGCCTTGATCACGGCATCGGTCTTTAGAGTTCCCGCCCTTTCGATGGCATCCTTCAGCACATACACCGCCATATAACTGGGAGAGGTCCCATGGCCCTCGGGTTCCACGCCCCAGCGCTTGGTATAGGCGTTGTAAAACTTCATGGTCCATGGGGTGGCCTTCGAAGGGGCATTTCCTGCATTGCAAACGTCCGTCATCGCATACTCCACCCCACCCTTTGTGGCCTTCCAGCTCCCCGGCTGTTCCACAGCGCAGATGAAGCCGAAGGGGATCATGGGTACCTTGAGTTCTCGCCACTGCTTGAGCAGGATGGTGCTCTCGGGCATATCCATCCACACCAAAAGCACCCCCTTTCCAGCCTTCTTAGCCTTAAGGAGACCCTGGGAGTAATCCGTTGTTCCTGTCGGATAGATTTCATAACCGGCTATCTCCCACCCCTTCTTCTCCATGATCTTCTTGATGATGCCCGTGCCTGCCCTGGCATGGGCCACATCTTGGGCCATTATAAAAAGACGTTTAATTCCTGTCTTCTGGCCCAGTTGTTCGATGAAGGGGACCATTTCGTTTTTGACCATGTTGGCCGCTTCATTGGAGATGCGGAAGCAGTATTTGTATTTTTTGTAATTTTCGGCCACACGCTTGTGGTATTTCGGGGTCAGGACACCGGTGGTGACGATTGAGATCTTTTTGTAACGGGCTAGAAGGTCCATGGCTGCCAAGGCTGCCTCGGAACGCACCGGACCCCCTATAATGAAATCGGCCTTCTTCTCCAGGATGAGCTTCTCAACAACCAGCAGGGCCTCACTAACAGGCACCCCCGGCTCCAGATCGCGCGTATCCATGACCACCACCTCAAAAGGCCGCCTCACGCCCCCTACCTTCACCCCCCCAGAGGCATTGATCTCCTCCACGGCCTTCCTTTATGGTTGGACCGCGGAAAAGGGCATAAAGCTGGCCGTGGAGGAGATCAATGCCTCTGGGGGGGTGAAGGTAGGGGGCGTGAGGCGGCCTTTTGAGGTGGTGGTC
>QMLA01000202.1 GCA_003646585.1 Deltaproteobacteria bacterium
AATCGCTGGAGGAAAATGAGGACTATAAAATAAAACTTGTGCTGACAGGTGGTGGTACGAAATCTCTACATTTCTACATTGAAATGCTGGGGGAAATAATAGCCGAAGGTTCTCTTCTACAGAAACTGGAAATTCCCATACACGTTCCGGCGTGCAAGGACTTGAATAGCATCCCACTGCTTGTTCGAATATCGCACAACGGAGAAACTGTGTACACCAAAAAAGCGGATCTGGTAATACGCAAAAAAACTCTGTACGAGTGGTTGGGAAATACACTTATGGAAAGGCTTCGTAGATCGTTCATACCACGTATAAATATACCCGCTGATCTTCATTTTACAGGTTCCGGTGAACTGTGCATTATCAGTGAACAGGTTGAGAACGATGAAATATCGGAACTTGTTTTCGATTTTTACCCATCGAATACGCGTGTAATAAAAAAGGTTCCACGCTACCTTCTGGAAAACAGAGTAGTGGATCTCAGGGATATGAAAATCCTGAAGAAATATCCGCAGCTGGTGGAAAAGCTCGTTGCCGGCAACATCATAGATGTTTGCGACGTCAACTCCACGAATGAGCTTCCTGCTTTAAAGTACACCACTACTGACGAAACCCTGTATTATCTGGTCAAGTATATTAATAGAAGAGCAACGAATAACGAAGAAGCGGTAATCGAAACGATAGACGGAGACATATACATATTCCTGCGCGACAGAATTTTCAGGATACGAAACGGTGTGAAGCTAATGAAAGCATTCGCCGTTGAAATACCGCACGAAGCCGTTGTAGGTGAACCGTTTGTTTTGAAAATCGAGAAATTTCTGCCGGAAAGTAGAAACTTTACTCTTAAGTTGAAAATAGACGCGTATGAGCTTTCATATTCAATAAGTGGTGAAGAAAGGACTCTTATCAATCTGGTATTCCCTGGTATTGAAATTGAAAAAAAGAAAGTTAGTGTGAGGATAAAGGTAGTAGACTCACTTGCAAATTCCGTTTTTGCAACTGAAACATTGGTAGAAGTTCATCAATACCCTGTGGAATACTACGTCAAAAAATTGCCTGATCTAAAAAACTACATGCTTGTGTACGTGAATTCTCCTATCAAATTCGAAAGTGATAGAGGTCTGGAAGCTGCCGCTTTGAGTATGGAAAAAGCGAAGCTCGGTTTATATAAACTTACACTAAAAACCAGAGAAGCTGATTATTTCACATGGATACCGGTAACGCAGGTAAAACGTACCTACACAGATTTAAGAAACATAGCATATTGTATGCCAGATGAACTGGATTGGATAATACCATTGATCGGCTATAAAGAAGTTACTATAGAACGCCTCCCTTTCGCACATTACAAATCAAGTGCGAAGAAATTACAAGGATTCGCCGGGTATTTGAACACAATTTTGTATTCATCGGAAGAAAGTGCGGTGGTTTTCGAATATGAAAAATCGGTGTTCATAGCATACAAAGATCGCGTATATAAACTTACGCCAGAAGCCAACATAAATGATTTTTCCGTGAGAATTTTAACCCCTCTGGATTTGATATACGAGGGATCAAAGGTGAAAATTGAGATAGCCAAATTTATACCTGAGAAGGATGACTTTGCATTAAGGATCGAACTGGGTTCCCACAGTTTCAAGCGTGATATACACCTGTTTAAACGTGAAACACTGGAACTTGAAATACCTGCGTGTGAAACGAAATTCTGCCCTGTAACAATTCAAGTATACCGTGATTCCAGAAAAATATTTGAAAATTCCTTCACCTTGAGCGTAATACATCGATCCATTAATGACTGGTTGGGTATGGAACTGACTCAAAAGCTGGATAATGCGTTTACTCCGAGATTGTCAATTCCGGATGTGTTTGTACATAATGCCGGCAACGTTCCTGTTTTCATTCATGAAATCAAGAGGGATAAGCTGGGATTTGCATATTTCGAATTCGTATTCCCGGATAAATCGTATGTACGTAAATGTCCGTATTATATGGTAAAGAACAAGGTAACGGATAAACGCGACATTGCAAGAATTCTGGACAATTTTGATCAGAATCTGATAGAAAAACTGGGGATAGAGGAAATCGATGATATTGCTGATATACCGGACGCCTTTTACGAAACCGATGATGATCTTATTAAAGCGTTTGTTGAATACATCAACTCCCTTTCATCTTCCAGAGAAAGAGGAATATGCAAACTTAAAGGATTGGACATATACTTTCTCACATCCCGTACTGCGGTTGTCATGAAGGATGGGCTCAATAAACTTCGAAAGTTCGACATTTATGCACCGTCGGAAGCTATAGAGGGTGAAATGTATACCATTACAATACGCAAACCTCTACCAGAGAAAAGGAATTATCGAGCCGTGCTGGAAGCAGGTAATAGAAAGCTGGAAAAAATATTTGATGCTGCTGAAGAATTGATATGGTCGATAATCTTTCCCAGTGTGGATACAAAAGAAGTAAATCTGAAAATCACGATGCTTTCAGACGAACATGCATTCCGCTGGCAAAAAAAGATACAGATAATCAGGAAAAACATGGATTATTATATAACCAAACTTGTGGATGACAAGAGCTTTTCTCCTGTACTCAAGAACTTCCCGTTTTTATTGCGATCCGAAGGTAGAACATGTGCCATATTTACGACGGGAAGAAGGATCAATAATCTAACACAGCTCATCATGCTAACAAAAGATTCTTCTCAATCTTTATGGATCCCGTCAAGATTGGTAACAAAGGTTTTCACAGACTATACACCTCTCATCAAATGCGATGTTGCTCAAATCGAATGGGTTCTGAACGAATTGGGATATACGGATTTGACTCTCGAAGATTTGTCAGAAGAGCATCTGTACAAAACTACGCAGGATGAGTTGAAGGGTTTCACAATGTATTTGAATTTGAAATCATCTAAAGCTGCGGGTACAGCTTATGTGCTGAGATTCAGAGATAGTATCTATGTTGTCTTTAAAGACAGGATTTACAAACTAGCTCACTTGTTTGAACCAGGAATTTTCGAACTGAAAGAATTTCCCGAACAACTTGTCGAAGGAGAGAAATTCGTTATTAACATACTCAAACCTCTGCCAGAGATCGGCAACTTCACCGTGGAAGTTTCTCTGGGTG
>QMLA01000203.1 GCA_003646585.1 Deltaproteobacteria bacterium
GCCCAGGTTCCAAGTCCTCCCTTCATGGCCCTGCCGATACCCAGAAGTTTCCCCACCGTTGCTCCTGTCCCCGCCCCGACGCTTCCCTCCGGGACCTCCAGGGAGGCATTCAGACAGGCCCTGTATCCCATATCGGCATCGGGCCTGACCTGGGGGTTGCCTATCCCGAAATCGTAGATCACCGCAGAGGGCACAATGGGGATTTTGGCCGCCTCGGTGTCAAACCCCACTCCCCTCTCCTCCAGATACCTCATCACCCCTCCGGCGGCATCAAGCCCGAAGGAGCTTCCCCCCGTCAGCAGGATCCCGTGTATCTCCCCGACGGTATGCAGGGGTCCGAGGGAATCGAGTTGTCTGGTCCCAGGGGCCATGCCCCTTATGTCGACCCCAGCCCTTGCCCCCTCCTCAAACAGGAGGACCGTGCAGCCGGTGAGGGCCTCCCTGTCGGTGCAATGGCCGACCCTTATCCCTGGGACATCGGTTATCGCTCCCATCCCCTTTACTCGGCATCAGATCTTTGCTAATTTTCCCACCATGGACCCAAAAGACAAGGCCTTCTTCGGTCTTCTTTCCCTCGTTCCCGAAGGGGAGATCTTAAAGCGCATAGAGTCCCTCTCTGAGAGGCTGAGCAGGAGGGGAGTGGATGCGGCGGTGATCATGCAGAACGTGGACATGTTTTACTTCAGCGGCACGATCCAGCGGGGATTTTTGGCCGTATCCCGACAGGGGGAGGCCGTCCTCTATGTGCAGAGGGACTTCGAGAGGGCTTCGGCAGAGAGCCCCTTGGAGGTGAGGAGGGCCAGGGGGTTGGGGGAGCTTAAGTCCGTCGAGTTCCTTCGGAGGGCCAGGACCATAGGGCTTGAGCTGGATGTATTGCCCGTGGCGACCTTCTTTCGCCTCAAGGACCTCTTGGAAGGCGCCGACCTTGTGGACATCTCCTCGGACATCCTCTCCCTCAGGGCGGTGAAGAGCCCCTACGAGATCCGGCAGATGGAGGAAGCCTCAAGGATCACCGCTCGGGTCCTCTCCTCGGTGACCTCCTTCTGCCGCGCGGGGATGACGGAGACGGAACTGGATGCCCTCCTTCAGGCGGAGGGGAGGAAGCTCGGGCATCACGGCTGGCTGAGGATGAGGGGATTCAACCAGGAGATGACGCCTGTGGCCGTCCTGAGCGGCCCCAACGGGAGCTTTCCCTCCTATGTGGATGGGCCGCTCAAGGGCCTTGGGACCTGTCCCGCCATAGGCTATGGCTCCTCGAGCAAGCGGATCCGGGAGGGTGAGCCCATCGTGGTCGATTACGGCGCCGGTTACAACGGCTATCTCACCGATGAGACGAGGACCTATGTGATCGGGAGGCTTCCCCGGGTGCTTGAGGATGCTTATAAGGTGTCCCTGGAGATCCTGGAGTCCTTTGAGGCCCATGCTCATCCGGGCAAAAACGGCAGGGAGCTCTTCGAGATGGCCTTAGGGATCGTCGGTCGCTACGGCCTTGAGGAACATTTCATGGGCTATGGTGAAAATAGGGTGAGGTTTGTGGCCCACGGGATAGGGCTTGAGATCAACGAGTGGCCCGTAATCGCCATGGGCAGGGAGGAGGAGCTCAAAGAGGGCATGGTCTTTGCCCTTGAGCCCAAGTTCGTCTTCCCGGGCAAGGGAGCCGTGGGAGTGGAAGTGGACTATGTGGTGGAGAAAAGGTGGCTAAGGCGCCTTAACTCCCTTTCCACTGACCTCTTTCGCCTGTGAAGGGGTCCCAAAGAGGGCCCTCTCGATGCTGCGAGTGCCCTCGTAAAGCCTTCCCCGGAAGATCACCGCGGGGATCCCCTTAACGCCGATTTTTTCCCTGACCTCCCGATCGTCCCTCTGCAGGGCCTCAAGGATCGCCTCGCTGCGGCAGCCCTTGAGGAAGTCCTCCCCGAGGATCGACCTGAGCCATTTGAGGGCCTCACCTTTGGGGCGGCTGTAACATTCCCTCACGAAGTCCCAGAAAAGTTCGGGTCTTTTTTGCCTCACGCATTCCATGGCCTCCTCGAGTTCGCGGTCCCTGCCGAAGAACATCCCCTTGTAATAGAGGCTGAAGCCCCCTTGGCGTTTGACCCGCTCAAGCAGTCTGGGGACGAGCTGCCTGCAGTGGGAGCAGTGGGGATTGCTCACCAGGATCACCTCCTCGCCCTTCCCCAGCACCGGTCCCCTCAGGGAGACCCCCTCGAGGTTCACCTTCTCCGGACCCCCGGCCGGAAGGCTTCCCATGAGGGTCTCGAAGTGATCGCGGGACAGTTCCCTTCCGCTTGAGGCATCATAGACCCTTCCCGCGATGACAAAGCGCATATCCCTGGACAGATACAGCAGCACGGGTCTTTCCCTCCCGCCTTCCTTAAGGAGGACGGCCACAACGTAAAGGCCCAGACCGGGATCGAAGGAGTACTTGAGCTCTTTGATCTCGAAGGCCTTCTGGGAGAGGACCTTCCTCAGGAAGTCCCGAGCCGTCTCCTCGACCTTCCCTCCCTCCGAACCCATGCCCAGAAGGGGGATGAGGACGGCAAGCAGTATCCCTATCAGGAGCCCCTTTCGCATGGGCTTAAAAGGTACCACAATGTGGCCGAGGCGCAAACCTCAGGATGGCCTTGTGAGGGTTGAGGATCCCGTTGGGGTCAAAGATCGCCTTTATATCGGACATAAACCGCAGTACATCGGGGGACAGTTCCCTTTCGAGGTAAGGGAGCTTGGTGATCCCCACCCCGTGTTCCCCCGAGAGGGTCCCGCCAAGCGAGAGGGTGAGGTCAAAGAGCTCGGAGACGGCCTGCTGGGCCCTCCTTCTGTCGTCCTCCGATCTGCCGATCATGAAATTCACATGGATGTTCCCGTCGCCGATGTGACCGAAACAGAGGGCGGAGATCCCGTGGCGGCGGGCGATCTCGTGGGTGCCCTTCACGGCGGAAGCGATCCTGCTGCGGGGTACCGTGATGTCTTCGTTCACCTTCACCGGCCCCAGGGCATAGGAGGCCTGTGACAGGCACCTCCGTATGCGCCATATCTCCTCGCTCTGTTGGCGAGACCGGGCGTGTCTCACCTCGGAGGCCCCGGCCTCAAGGCATGCCCTCTCGACCTCCAGGGCCATCCCTTCGAGCTCCCCACC
>QMLA01000204.1 GCA_003646585.1 Deltaproteobacteria bacterium
GGTGAGGGTTATGGAGTTGGCGAAGGTCACACGCGAAAGGTCCTTCTTGAGCCTGGTCCTGAACCTTATCACCCTCGGGTCGATGAGCTCCCTCATCCGGGGATGCCATGCCAGATAGGCAACGTGGAGGCCGGCAAGGAAGATTTCCTTCAGGAGCCAGGGGATGTAGGCCAAAAACCTGAGGACCTCACCGATCCTTTCACCGATCCCGAGGGGACCCTTGAAGAGGAGATCGGACCCCAACAGCGACACCACCGCCGCTGACCCCACCCCCCAGCACAGGTGCCACACATCGAACTTGCCCGAAAGGACGACCCAGAAGCCCAAAAGGATTAGGAAGGTGAGCAGGAACTTCACCCCTTAAAAACCCCCTTTGAAGCCATAGGAACCGATGCCACGCAGGGTGATCTCGACCAGCACCCTCCATTCAGCTCTTTGGACGCCATCAGGTGATGCCCCTATATCCTCCAGAGAAATTCCGACCTCCCAGCACTGATGGCGGTAACGCATCCCATATACGGTTTCCACACGGTATCGGGACTCCAAGTTATAGCGGTAAGAAGTCCACAGGTCAAGGTTTTCTGAGACCCTGAGGCTTCCTCCCACCTGGATCCCTTCCACTTCCTCATCCCTGTCGAAGCGATACTCGCCGTGGAGGTTCAGGGCCTTGTAGGAGACCGAGAGGGCAACGTTCAGGGAGGAAAGCCTTTCGTTATGGTGGTCATAAGAGAGATCCCCCGAGACGGACAGGAGGTCCCCTGGATTCAGGCGGAATTCCACTTCGAGGTCCTTTAGGCGTTCCCTCGGTTCGAGACCAGGGAAGATGTCGTATGGTTGGGACAATTTCAGGTATCCCCATTCCTTCTGGTCCTTGATGCCCTTCAGGCGCTGAAGGAGCTCCAGGGTGAAGAGGGCCTGCGGGGAAAGCCTGTCGATTGAATCGTAATGGGGATTTTGCTGCTGGGGGACATCGGGCCTCCAGTCAAAGTGCAGCCTCGGTTCGATGAGGTGGAGGACCTCCCCCAAAGGGGTCCTGTAGGGCCTTATGGCCAAGGCCGAAAGGGAAAACCCCCCTTCGGGAAGGATCCTATCCTGGAATCCATCATAGGTCCCCCCGGGATCATCGGTGAAGTAGAAGGTGGACCTCAATCTCATCCAGGATTCAAATTTCAGAAAGCCCCAAGGCTTTGAGGGCCATGATATCCGCGGCATGATCTCGAGCCTCTGCCCCCGATATCCCTCCTCCCTGAAGAAGTTCACTCCCTCAACCTCCATATCGAAAAAGAGCGCAGACTTCCCCAGTCTCCTCCTGAACAGCTTGAAAGTGGCGCGGGGAAGGCGGTGGAGGATCGAGTCGTCCTCTTCAGTGGTCAAGTCCTGGAAGTAATTCCACTGAAGGGCCGCCTCTCCGAAGGACCACCCTTTTCTCAGATCGAGGGCGGATTCCAGGGATCTCTTGGAGCGGGCCTCGCTGCGCGTCTCCTCCGGGATGTCCTCCTCGAAGTCGGAGGGATAATCGTCATCGCTCACGAGGTTCAAATCCAGCGAAGCCCTTATACCGTAGGGGAGGCGATGGAGCTGTCGGGAAAAGATCGCCCAGCGATATTTCCCCAAGACCCTGTCCTTCAGGCCGAAGACCCTGATTTCCCCCCTGTTTTGAGTGTTCAGGGCGTAGCGGTATTCGACACCCCCTTTGAATCCCCTGCCCCGACCATCACCGTGTCGCGTAAGGTAGAAGGTGGCATCCTGGTTTTCGGATATGGCCCAGAAAAAGGGGAGGGTGATCACGGGTCCATAGCGGTTGGATACGTAAAGGGAGGGGATGAGAAAGCCGGTTTGCCTTTCGGTCTTGACGGGAAAGACGGCCCAGGGGAGGTAAAAGAGGGGTACCCCCTTTACCCTGAAGCCAGGCCAGGAGGCCCTGGCGTATCCCTCCACCTTCACCTGCAGGCTTTTGGCCGTGAACTTCCAAGAAGAAGGGAGGTCATCGCAGGAGGTGAGGGTCGCCTGCTGCAGCAGATACCTGTCACGGCCTATCTTCTTTATCCTCTTGCCGGTGATGTAGAAATGCCTCTCGGATAAGAAGACCTTTCCCTCTTCTATGATCCCCTGCTCGGCCCTGAGGTCATAGAGGATCTTCTTGGCCCTTATCCAATCGCCTCCTTCCTTGATGAAACAGGATCCCTCGGCCAGGATCTTCCTCTCCCGGGGCCAGTAGGTGATCCTTTGGGCTTCAAAATAGCGCCCGTTGTGCCAGACCTTGACGTTCCCCAGAAAATGCACAACGTCTTTCTTTCCCTCATAGATGATCCGATCTGCCTCAATCCTCAACTGGGCAAGGCAGAGGCTGGGGATGAGGAAGAGGAGGAAGAGGAGCCTTCTCATCGCACCGAAGAAAGGATTTCCCTCACCTCGGCCACCGTGAAGAGCGATCCCGCCACCACGATAAGGTCCTCCGGATCTGATGATTCCATGGCGATGCGCAAGGCCTCCTCTGCCCCTTGGGCTTCAAAGGCCTCAAGGCCCAAGGCGTGGACCTCCTCGACGATGATCCGCGGATCCAGGGCTCGGGGGTTGTTGGGCCTGAAGGCTATAACCCTCTGCGTCAGGGGAAGGATCTTGCGCAGCATTTCGGGCCAGGGCTTATCTGCCATGACCCCGATGATGAGGTGCAGGGCCCTGTGGGGGATTTCCGAAAGGGCCTCACAGAGGCTTTCCACCCCCTCGGGGTTATGGGCCCCGTCAAGGAGCACCCTCGGCCTACCCTCAAAGAGCTCAAGCCTTCCCGGCCATCTGACCTCCTCAAGCCCCCTCCTGATGTCCGTCTCGGTCAATTCAAAACCCTTCTCCTTTAGGACTTCAAGGGTAGCGAGGGCCAGAGCCGCGTTTTCCCCCTGGTGGCGTCCCAAAAGTCCAAGGCGCAGTCCTTGCAGCCTCCACTTCCTCCCCCAAAAGGACAAATCATCCGCGTACCCATAGCCGAAGTCCCGCCCAAGCAGGTATACCGTTGCCCCCTTCCTTTCGGCCTCCTTCAGGATCACCTCAAGGGGGCCTGGCTTTCTCTCCCCGCATATGAGGATCGTCCCTTCCTTGATTATCCCTGCCTTTTCCCTGGCCACATCCTGCAA
>QMLA01000205.1 GCA_003646585.1 Deltaproteobacteria bacterium
CCCCTGAGGTCTCCCAAGGTGAGCTTGATCCTTTCGCTCTGCCTGAGCCTTCTGTAATCCTCGGGATTTTCAAAGATAAGGGGGACGACCCCGAAGTTTATCAGGTTGGATCTGTGGATCCGCGCAAATCCCTTGGCGATAACGGCCCTGACCCCAAGCCACCTCGGCGAAAGGGCGGCATGTTCCCGGCTCGATCCCTGACCGTAGTTTTCCCCGGCCACGATCACCCCGGTGCCTGCGGAGCTGGCCCTCTTGGCGAAGTCCGGATCCATCCCCCTGAAAGTATAGCGGCTTATGGCCTCAATGTTGGACCTTAAGGGAAGGACCTCAGGTCCTGCCGGAAGGATATCATCAGTGGAAACATTATCTCCTACAACCAAGAGCACTTCGGCTTCAAGGATCTTGGGCAGGGGTTCGAAATCCCCAAGGGGCTTAATGTTTGGTCCCCTCCTTATCTCGACCCCTTTGGAATCCTCCGGTGGTGGGATGATAAGCTCCTGAGCCCTCCAGGAGGGCACAGGGGTGATGATCTGGGGTGCAGGGCCGAGTCTCCTCGGGTCGGTTATCCGTCCCCTTGAGGCGGTGGCTGCGGCAACCTCAGGGCTTGAGAGATAGACCTCGGCATCCCCTGTGCCGCTTCGGCCTTTGAAGTTGCGGTTGAAGGTCCTCAAGCTCACCCCGCCTGAAGGCGGTGCCAAGCCCATCCCAATGCACGGACCACAGGCAGGCTCCAGAATCCTCGCCCCCCTCTTTATGAGCTTTTGAAGGTGGCCGCTTTCTGCGAGCAACTCCAGCACCTGCCTTGAACCCGGAGCCACCACCAGGTCCACCTCGGGGTGCTTTCCCTCCCTGTCGATCACCTCTGCCACCAGGGCAAGGTCATAGAAGGAACTGTTGGTGCAGGAGCCAACGACCACCTGATCCACCCTCTTCCCCTCCACCTCCACCACTTCCACAACGTTGTCAGGACTTGAGGGGAGGGCAACGAGGGGTGAGAGGCCGGAGAGATCCAGGATGATCTTTCCCTGATAATCGGCATCGGGATCGGCACAGAGGGGAATCCAGTCCCTGCCCCGTCCCTGGGCCCAGAGGAAGGCACGGGTGCGGTGGTCGCTGGGGAACAGCGAGGTGGTCGCCCCGGTCTCTGCGCCCATGTTGGCTATGGTTGCCCTCTGCGAAACGCTCAACTCCGAGACCCCCGGGCCCGTGTACTCCAGGACCTTGCGGTAGCCGCCCTTAACTGTAAGCCTCCTCAGCAGTTCCAGAATCACGTCCTTTCCCGAGACCCATGGGGGGAGTTTGCCCCGCAGTTCCACCTGGATCACCTCGGGCATGGTCATGAAGAAGGGCCTTCCTGCCATGGCCAGCGCCACCTCAAGGCCCCCACTTCCTATTGCCACCATCCCCACCCCCCCTGAGGTCGGGGTGTGGCTGTCGGAGCCAAGGAGGGTTTTGCCCGGTGTGGCAAACCGCTCAAGGTGGAGCCGGTGGCAGATTCCCGTGCCCGGAGGGGAGAAATGGGCCCCGAGCTTTGCGGCAATCGTCCTCAGGTAGAGGTGGTCATCGGCATTCTGGGGACCGGTCTGAAGGGTATTGTGATCGACATAACTCACCGTCAGGGGAACGACCCGCTCAACCCCCATGGCCTCAAGTTCCAGATAAACCAGGGTCCCAGTGGCATCCTGGGTCAGGACCTGATCGATCCTTATGGCTATCTCCCCCCCGGGGATCGGTTCCCCCTCAAGCAGGTGCTGGCTTATGATCTTGGTGAAGAGGTTCTGTCCCATCTTCAGACCCCTTGAATGGCCTCCCTCATCCTGCGCAAGGCCCAGAACTTGTCCTTCTGGCCGAAGATCCCCGAACCTGACACCAGCACATCGGCCCCCGCTTCGGCCACCTCCCTGGCATTCTCCACCTTTATGCCCCCATCGACCTCGATCATGATCCCTCCAAGCCCCCTCTCCCTTAACCATTCCCTCAGGCGCCTGATCTTCTTCAGGCTCTGGGGGATGAAGCTCTGCCCCCCGAATCCCGGATTGACGCTCATTATGAGGACCATGTCCAAGTCCTCCAGGACCTCCTCCAGGGTCCAGAGGGGGGTTGAGGGATTCAGGGCCACCCCGGCCAAAGGTCCCAGTTCCTTGATCCTCTTCAAGGTCCGGTTCAGGTGCGGGCATGTCTCCACGTGGACCGTGAGGATGTCTGCCCCTGCCCGGGCGAAGTCCTCAAGGAACCTATCGGGTTCGAGCACCATAAGGTGCACATCGAGGGGGAGCTTTGTCACCTTCCTTAAGCACTCCACCACCGGGATCCCCACGGTGATGTTGGGCACAAAATGCCCATCCATCACATCCACGTGAATCCAATCGGCCCCCCCCTCCTCGACCTCCTTTACCTCCTGGCCAAGGTGGGCAAAGTCAGCCGAAAGGATCGAGGGGGCGATCTTCTTCATGCCGAGGCCTTCTGGGACGACAGAATTTTATGGGCCCTGCGGGTGAGCTTCTTCAGCTTCGATATCCTCTCCCTCAGAAGCGACGCCTCCTCCTTTTTGCCCTCCTTTAAGAGCTGCTCCCGCTGGGCCTTAAGCTGCCTTATCTGTTGCTTCACGGCCCTTACGTTGACGATCTTCTTTCCTATCTTGACGATCTTTTCACCCGCTGAGGTGGGCGTCCCCCTCACCTTGCGGATGAATTCTATGAGCTCCTCCTTCTGCATCCCGCTGACACCCTCTGCTCCAAGCTCCTTGGCCAGGACCCTCAATTCCTTAACGGTCATCTTCTCAATGGGCTTCTGCTCAGCCATTGCAACCCCCTTCCTCCGTGTTTGTCCTTTGGGAGATAACAAAGGGCAGGGGAAAAATCAAGCCGACCGGGCCCCGGAGGTGACCATCACGATCCTAAGATCCATCACATTGGTCCTTGTGGGACCGGTGAAAAAGAGCTGCCCTAAAGCCTCAAAGAAGGTGAAGGAATCGTTCCTCTGAAGGAACTCCTCGGGCTCAAGGCCTTTTTCTTTGGCCCTTTTTACGGTATCCGAATCGGCCCAGGCCCCGGCGGCATCCGTTGGGCCATCGGTCCCGTCGGTTCCCGCACTCAAGCATAGGATCCCCTGCCACCCCTGAAC
>QMLA01000206.1 GCA_003646585.1 Deltaproteobacteria bacterium
CTCATAGATGTCGGCCTTTGAGGCCACCTCAAAGGGGGAATGCATCCCCAGAAGGGGTGTGCCGCAATCGATGATGTCCATGCCGTAAACGGCCAGGTACTTCGCCACCGTTCCCCCTCCTCCTTCATCCACCTTGCCGAGCTCGACCATCTGCCAGGCGATCCCCTCTCCGTTGAGGATCCTCCTGATCTCGGCCACGTATTCGGCGGAAGCTTCGCTGCTGGAGTATTTTCCCCCGGCACCGGTGAACTTGGACAGGGCCACCCCATAGCCTATTCGGGCGTTGTTCTGCAGTTCGTGCACCTCCTTGTAGTTGGGATCGACCCCGGCGGTCACATCTGCACGTAGGGCCTTGGACCGGTAGAGGGTTTCCTTAAGGAGGGCCTCGGTCGGCTTGAGCCCGGAGAGCTCGAGCAACTTCATGACGAAAAGTTCCAAGAACCTGGACTTCGCTCCGGTGTTGCCGTCGCTGCCTATCTCCTCCCTGTCCACGAAGAGCACAAGGGCCGTGAACTCCGGTTCCTCCACCCCCAGGATCGCCTGAAGGGCACAGTAGGCGCAGACCCTGTCGTCCTGTCCGTAACCTCCGATGAAGGACCTGTCGAGGCCCAGATCCCGGGCCTTGCCAGCGGGGACGAGCTGGAGCTCAGAGCTGGTGAAGTCCTCTTCCTTTATCCCGTAGCGATCCCTCAAGAGCTTCAAGATCTGGAGCTTGACTCTCTCCTTTGCCTCCTCGTCCTCGGGGAAGGGGATATGGCCCACAAGGGCTGTGAGCTTTTCGGCCTCGATGGCCTCCTTCAGTTTCTTCTCCTCCTGCGTCCTGCGCGCCAGGTGGGGCAGGAGGTCACAGCAGGTGAAGACCGGATCTCCCTCCTCCTCCCCGATCCGGATCTTTACCCTCTTTCCGTCCTCTCTGACTATCACCCCGTGCAGGGCCAGGGGTTGGGCGACCCAGTGGTATTTCTTTATCCCCCCGTAGTAGTGGGTCCGGAAGAAGGCCAGCTCGAGGTCCTCAAAGAGGGGATTTTGTTTCAGGTCGAGCCTTGGAGTGTCTATATGACAGACGATGATCCTCAATCCCTCCTTGAGGGGCCGCTTCCCCAACACCGACAGGGCCATGGCCTTTTCCCTGTTCACGGCGAAGACCTTTCTGGGTCCCTTCTCGGAAAACCCCTTCCTTTGGGATTCCTCCAGGATCCATTCCACGGCCTCCCGCTCGGTCTTTGACTCCGAGAGGAAGGATTTGTAGGCCTCCGAGAAGTCAAAGGCCTCCTTCCTTAAGGCCTCATCGTATCTGTCCCATACGGGCTTGGGCCTGAGCTTTAACTCCCTCTCCAGCTCCTTCAGTGTCTCCTGCATCTTTCCCTCCTTACCCTTCGGGAAGGTCGAACTCCGCCACAAGGGGCGTGTGGTCCGAAGGCTTGGGGGCCTTGCGGGGTTCCAGGTCAATCCAGCACCCTTTGCACCTTTGGGCTAGGGACCTTGTGGCGAGGATGTGATCGACCCTCCATCCTAGGCCCCTCTCCAAGGCCTTCGGCACCCGGTAATCGAAGAAGGTATAATGGCCCGGCTCCCCCGGGTGGTGGAGCCTGAAGAGGTCCACAAGCCCCCATTCCTTCATCCTCTCGAACTTCTCCCATACCTCCGGTCTGAAACACACATGGCCCATGAGCCTTTTGGGATTGTGAACGTCTATGGGCTCAGGAGCAACGTTGAGGTCCCCACACCATATGAGGGGATCCTCGGGGGAGAAGCGCCTCCTGAAGAAATCCAGAAGCTTGTCATACCACTTGAGCTTGTAGGCGAACATGGGCGAATCGGGGCTCTGCCCCTGGGGCACGTAGGTGTTGACGATCCAAATCCCGGATACCATGCAGCAGATGAGCCTGTCCTCATCGAGGACCTCCTCCCCATCCAGGCCGAAGCTCACCTGCTGGGGCTCCTCGAGGGAAGCGATGGCCACTCCACTTCCACCCTTGGTGCCTTTGAAGATCACCCTGTAGCCCAGTCCTTGGAATGCTTCACGGGGGAACTGGTCATCGGGGACCTTGGTCTCCTGCATGCACAGAACGTGGGGCTTTTCCTTCTTCAGCCAGTCGATCACCAGAGGGAGCCTCGACCTTATGGAATTTACGTTATAGGTTGCGATCTTGAAGGTCCTTGCCATCCTCACCTCCTTAGGAGGATTATCCCCGCCACTATGAGCAGGGCCCCAAAGACCTTATCCCAGGCCAGTTCCTCCCTGAGCAGCAGGAGGGCAAAAAACAACGCGAACAGGGGAAAGGATGAGGTTACGGGGACCATCCTTGAAGCCTCACCATATTTCAGGGCGTAAAAGTAAGCAAGGTGGCCCACAAAGGAGGCCAAAAGCCCCTCGATGGCGATATATACCCCTTCCCTGGTCCCCACAAGGGTCCCCAACTCCTTGAGCCACCCCCCTGCAACCCCCCACATAAGGAGCACCAGGGCCACCACAAAGCTCCGCAATGCGAGGGCGAGAGAGGGTTCGGCCTTGAGGAGACCCATCTTTCCGAAGATCGGTGCGATGCCCCAGCAGAGGGCAGCGAAAAGCGCAAAGGTGAAGGCTCTCCCTGCCATTAGAATACCTCCATGACCTTTCTGTTGAAGAAGGCGCGTCCGATGGCCCCCTCCATCCCCTCCCGTCTCAAAAGTTCCGAAAGCCTCCGGGCCAAAAGGAAGGCCTCCGTCCTTTCAGCCTTGTTGATGAAAACGAAGGTCCTTGCCGAGGGTGGCTTCCCCTTCATGAGGCCCTCGGGGCGCAAGATCAGCTCCATCAAGGACTCGGGGGTGAGATTTCCCCTGAGGAGGTCCTTTGCCCTTTCGAACCTGAAGACCCACTCCGGCGATAGGGGTTTGCCGAGGCCATCGGCTCCCACAACCACCGTAAACAGCGTGGTGGAGGGGGGAACCACCGGTTCATGGTCCCCGTGGACCTTTATGGGCCTTCCCTTGGACCCATCGGCTTCAACGATCACGTAATCCGATATCCGGGAAAGCTCGGTGACCAGATCCGGGGGGATGCCGAGGAGCTTTCCCTGCTGGGGGAGCCTTCCTCCCGAAAGGGTCACATGGGGGAGGGTCCGGAGGGCCC
>QMLA01000207.1 GCA_003646585.1 Deltaproteobacteria bacterium
CCGTTTAAGTTGGGAGTGGCCAAGACGTCATACTCCTCGGGGCGAAGCAGCGCCTGCTGGAACATGGCATCGGCCAGCCTGTCCTTTATGACGATCTTTCCCTCTGGGGGTTCTCCCTCGAATTCCCCTTCGAAGACCACCCTTTCGCCGAATTCCTCCCTCGCGACCTCGTAACCCCATGCCCTGAAGGCCCCTTCGGTGAACTTCATGATGTTCCCCTTGTGGACCAAGGTGACGCTCTTTCTGCCCTTCCTGATGGCCCAATCTATGGCCATCCGCACCAGGCGTTTGGACCCATAAGTGGTCATCACCTTCAGGCCGATGCCCGCATGCCGATCAACCCTCTGGCCCATCTCCTCAAGCAGCTTCAGGATCCTCTGGGCCTCGGGGCTCCCCGAGGGCCATTCAATCCCGGCGTAAACGTCCTCTGTGTTCTCCCTGAAGACGACCATGTCCACCCTTTCGGGATGCCTCAAAGGGCTCGGAACCCCCGGGATGTATTGGACGGGCCTGATACAGGCGTAAAGGTCGAGGCTCTGCCTTATGGCCACATTGAGGCTCCTTATCCCCCCTCCCACCGGGGTCGCAAGGGGCCCCTTTATGCCGACCCTGTATCGCCTGAAGGCATCCAGGGTCTCCCGGGGAAGCCAGGACCCCGTTTTCCTGTAAGCCTTCTCCCCGGCGAGGACCTCAAGCCACCTCACCCGCCTCCGGCCCCCATAGGCCCTCTCCACAGCCCTATCGAAGACATACCGTGCCGCCCGCCATATCTCAGGTCCGGTTCCATCGCCTTCGATGAAGGGAATTACCAGCTCCTCCATCTCCCTTCCCCGGGGTTGTTTGACTCAAAGGAATGGCTTTGATAATTTTGCCTTAATGTATTCCACCTTACAACAGATCGTGCTGATGGTCGTGCCTGTGCTGGGGGCGGTGACGGTGCACGAGTTCGCCCACGGATGGGTGGCGAACCGTCTGGGTGATCCCACCCCCAGGTTCTCCGGGCGCTTGACCCTCAATCCGTTGAAACACCTCGATCCCATAGGGACCCTCGTGTTCTTCCTCACAAGGACCATAGGGTGGGCCAGGCCCGTCCCCATAAATCCCTTCAACTTCCGCGATCCCCGGAGGGGAATGACCCTTGTGGCGCTGGCTGGCCCCGCCTCCAACGTCCTCCTGGCTGCCCTCTGTGCCCTGGCCTACCGGATCTTGATTTCCTTCGGTCCCACCGGAGGCCTTCCGGGGGTGCTTTTACCCCTGGGGTTCATGTTGAGGATCGGGGTCGTGGTGAATCTGGGGCTTGCCCTCTTCAACCTCATCCCCGTTCCGCCCCTTGACGGGAGCCGGATCCTGATGGGGCTTCTGCCCAGGAGGAAGGCCCTTGCCTTTGCCAGGATTGAGCCCTATGGTTTCCTGATCCTGCTCATGCTGATTTTCGGAGGGGTGATAAGGGTGGTGCTTTATCCGGCCATAAAGGCCGGTGTGAACCTCCTCCTCGGTCATCCCTTATAGGAGGTCGGGCATGGAGAGGGTTTTGAGCGGCATGCGACCAACGGGAAAGACCCATCTCGGGCATCTGCATGGGGTCCTCAGGAACTGGCGCGACCTCCAGGATCGCTACGAGTGTTTTTATTTTGTCGCCGACTGGCATGCCCTTACCTCCGAGTACAAGGAGCCCGAAGTGATAAAGGAATCCATCAGCGAGATGGTCATCGACTGGCTGGCGGTGGGCCTTGATCCCGAGCGTTCCACCCTCTTCATACAGTCATGGGTCAAGGAACATGCCGAGCTGCACCTCCTCTTCTCCATGATCACCCCCCTGGGGTGGCTTGAGAGAAACCCCACCTATAAGGAGCAGCAGGAGGAACTGAAGGGGAAGGATCTCGGGACCTATGGCTTTCTGGGATATCCCGTGCTTCAGGCGGCCGATATCCTCATCTATAAGGCCCAGTATGTGCCGGTTGGCAAGGATCAACTTCCCCATCTTGAGCTGACGCGCGAGATAGCAAGGAGGTTCAATTACCTGTACGGTGAAGTCTTCCCGGAACCCCAGGCCCTCCTCACCGAGGCTCCCCATATCCCCGGCATTGACGGAAAGAAGATGAGCAAGAGTTACAACAACGCCATCTATCTCTCGGATCCCCCTGAGGTCATCGCCCAGAAGATCTCGGTCATGTTCACCGACCCCCAGAGGGGGAGGAGGACCGATCCGGGGAGGCCGGAGCTCTGCCCGGTGTTTGCCCTGCACAGGCTCCACAGTTCCCAGGAGAAGCAGAGGGAGATAGAGGTTGAGTGCAGGAGGGCGGGAATCGGCTGCGTGGATTGCAAGAGGGTCCTCACCGAAAACCTCCTGAGGGACATGGCTCCCCTTCAGCAACGCAGGGCCGATTTCGCCCAGAGGCTCCGGGATGTGAGGGAGATCCTGCAGGAGGGCAGCAGGCGCGCCCGTGAAATAGCCTCCCGGACGATGGAGGAGGTCCGCAGGGCGATGAGCGTGGACTGGTAATGGAACCCTTTGGAGTAAGGCTTCCAGAGTTCGAAGGGCCACTGGACCTCCTGCTCCATCTGGTGAGGAAGGAGAGGCTCGATATAAGGACGGTGTCCGTCTCCATGGTGGTCCACCAGTACATGGAGTACCTGAGGAGGATGCCCCCCACGGACCTCGGCCTCCTGGCCGAATACCTGCTGATGGCGGCAACCCTCCTTTATCTGAAGTCCAAGGCCCTGCTGCCCCAGGCGGAGGACAGGGAAGAGGTCGAGGAGCTCGAGCAGGACCTGGCTCAAAGGCTTATCCGCTACGAGGCCTTCGCCCTTGCTCGAGAATGGCTTGCAGAAAGACCGATGCTCGACCGGGAGGTCTTCGCGCGCCCGTCCCTGCCCCCTGTGGCGGGGAGGGAGGAGGAGATAGAGGCCGACCTCGGTGCCCTATTGGAGGCAGCCAGAAGGATCCTTAAGTCCTCTAAGGCCGGGAGGGTCCCCCGTCCCCCTGAGGGGTTCGACCTGAAAAAGAGGATGAGCGAACTCGTTGCCAGGCTGAAGGGTTCGGGCCGATTGAAAATGGAGGGGAGGAGGGAATGGATACCCCTGTTCCTTGCGGC
>QMLA01000208.1 GCA_003646585.1 Deltaproteobacteria bacterium
CTCAAGGTCCAGGACCTTTATCTCCCTTCTGGCCACCCTCTTGATCCCCAGTATCGACACATACCGCGGTTCGTTTATGCCGGTTTGGATGGTCAAGAGGGCTGGAAGCTCCACTTCCAGGCGTTCCTCAAACCCCCCTTCCAGCTCCCTCTTGACCCTCACCCTTCCCTCGGCGATCTCTTCAATGTCGGTAACGAGGGTCACATGGGGTATCCCCAGAAGCTCGGCGATGGTGGGCCCAACCTGGGCATATCCGTCGTCGGATGCCTGGACCCCCGTGAGTATCAGGTCGTGGGGAAGCTTCCTTATCGCCTCGGCCAGGGCCCTGGCTGTGAGGTAGGGATCGGCCTCCTCGAGCTCGGGATCCGTGATCCTTATGGCCTCATCGGCCCCGAGGGCCAGGGCGCGCCTCAAGACCTCTTCATCGGGTTCGGTCCCCACGGTCAGGGCGATCACCTTCCCTCCCAGTTTCTCCTTGATCCTTACAGCCTCCTCAAGGGCGTAATTGTCCCAGTCGTTTATCACGTAGGGTAACCCTTCGGTCTTTATCCTCCTGCCCGTTTGGTCGACCTGAAGATCTATCTCCGTCACATCCGGGACCCTCTTAAGGCACACGATCACGTCCATCTTGCACCTCCAGACTCAGGCTTTGGGAGAGGATCTCCGTTATGTCCATTATCCGGAGCCTCCCCTCAAGCCCCGTGGTTTTGAGGGCGTCTTCAAGGGTCAGGAGGCAGAAGGGGCATGCGGTCGCTATGACCTCGGCACCAAGCTGCAGGGCCTCCTGGACCCTTATCTCGCTGTTCCTGGTGCCCGTGCCGCTTCCCTCAACCCACATCCTTCCGCCCCCTCCCTCGCAGCAGAGGATCATTTCCCTCGATCTGGGGAACTCCAGCAATTGCAGGCCGGGGATCGCCCCGAGGATCGCCCTCGGGGGATCGAAGACCCCGTTTTGTTTTCCCAAAAAACACGGGTCGTGATAGACGACCTTAAGCCGCAGCGGCCTCCTGGGCAGGAGCCTCCCCTCTCGGATGAGCCTCTCTATAAGTTGTGTGTAATGCAGTACCTCGATCCCCTCGAGCTCGTACTCGTTCTTGAAGGTGTTGAAGCAATGGGGTGAGGTGGTGACGATCCAGCTCACCTGACAGGATCGGAAATTCTCCCCGTTTTGATCCCTCAGTTCCTCAAAGAGCCCCTCCTCCCCCATCCGCCTTATCTCGTTTCCGCAGCAGCTTTCCTTCGTCCCCAGGATCCCGAAATCGAGCCCGGCTGCCCTCATCATCCGCGAGAGGTTTACCGCTATGGGTTGAAGCCTCGGGTCGTAGGAGGGGGCACATCCCACAAAGTAGAGCCCTTGAGCGGGTCCTCCCTCCGGGAGCCTCTTTAGCCCCAACCCTTCGGCCCAGTCGGCCCTTTTCTGTCGGGCCCTTCCCCAAGGATTACCGTGCACATAGGTCGCCTCAAGGGCATCCATCACCGGCTTTGGCACCCGGCCCGATTCGACCAGCTGGCCCCTCAGGGCTATGAGGAGTTCGGAGGGCTCAAGGTTGCGGGGGCAGCGGAGGGTGCAGGCCTTGCAGGTGGTGCAGTCCCACAGCTCGGGCCTCAAGAGGAGTTCTTGGGTGCCGAAGAGGAGGGCCTCGCGCATAATCCTCCTTATGTTCAGGGGGCTGCGAAGCGAGACGGGGCAACCGCCCGTGCACTTCCCGCACTGAAGACAGGCATAGAGGGAGAAGCGCTCAAGGAGGTCCATTTCAATACCTTCCCAGGAGGCGTCTGGCGATGAGGATCTTCTCTATCTCCTTTGTCCCCTCGAAGATCTCCAGGACCTTGGCGTCCCTGTAATAGTGGGCCACATCATATTCCTCCAGGATCCCGTATCCCCCGTGAAGCTGAACCGCTTCATCGGCGACCCTCACGGCGACCTCACAGGCATACCACTTCGCTATGGCTATAAGGGCGGGATCGACGTTTCCGCGGTCGATCTCAGAGGCGGCTCGCCACACCAGACTCCGGGCCGCCTCCACCAAGGTCGCCATCTCGGCGATTTTGTGCTGGACGCTGTCGAAGGCCGCCAGGGGGCGACCGAATTGCTTCCTCTGCCTCACATGCGAGATCGCCTTATCAAGGGCCCCCTGTGCCGTTCCAACCCCCAGTGCCCCGACAGCTGCCCTCGTCCTGTTGAAGAACTCCATCAGGTAATAGAAGCCCTTCCCCTCCTCCCCGAGCAGGTTCTCCTTGGGGACCACGACCTCCTTTAAGGCCACCTCGCCCGTGTCCGAACACCTTATGGAGAGCTTCCCTTTTAGCTTTGTGGCCTCATAGCCTGGACAAGATGTCTCGACGATGATGAGGCTTAGGCGCTCGTGCTTTTTGGGTGCCTCGGGGTTGGTGACACATGCCACTATCAGGAAATCGGCAACCGTGGCATTGGTGATGAAGATCTCGTGCCCGCTGATCACATAATGGTCACCCCGCCTCTCGGCCCGCGTCGATATGGAGGCCACATCGCTTCCCGCATCCGGTTCGGTTATGGCAACCCCCATCCTCATTTCCCCCCTGCACACTGCGGGAAGGTACCTTTTCTTTTGCTCCTCGGTTCCGTAAAGCAAAAGCAGCTGCGATCCGAAGTAGGATGCCTGAAGGGACTGGGCCACCCCGGTGTCGACCCTCGCGAATTCCTCGATGATGAGGGCCTCCTCGAGGAAACCGTATCCCGCTCCACCGTACTCTTCAGGCACAAAGACCGCAAGGAAGCCGAGTTCAGCGGCCTTCTTCCAGATCGCCGGGTCCAGTTCCTCCCTCTCGTCGAGCTCCCTGGCAATGGGCCTTATCTCCCCCTCTGCGAACTCCCGAGCAGCCTTCCTGATGTCCTGTTGTTCTGGTGTCAGCGCAAACATCCTTCCCTCCCTCAATCAATCTTCAAATTCCCCAAGCTCTTCCTCCCTAAATGTGGTCAGCGGTAAGGGTTCATCGGGATCACGCCCCGGTTCATAATCGAAGATGGCCTGAAGGCGTATGGAGACGGCCGTAAAGAGCTCGAAGACCCTCACCTCTTGGGGGCAGGCCTCCTGACACATCCCGCAG
>QMLA01000209.1 GCA_003646585.1 Deltaproteobacteria bacterium
AATAACGCCTTACCAAGGCCCTCTGGGTCCGGGAAAGCCTCCCAACGTCGACCCCCTGAAAAAGGTATTGCCCTGATGAGGGTTGATCGAGGCAACCGAGGATGTTCAAACAGGTGGACTTTCCCGATCCACTTGAACCCATGAGGGCGACAAATTCCCCGGACCACACCTTGAGGTCTATCCCCCTTAAGGCGTGGACCGCGGCACTGCCCTTTCCGTAAACCTTCACCACCTGCCTTAATTCCAAGAGGGGCTGGGATCCTCTCATCATTTCCTCACCAGCATCCCCGTTATCACTTCCATGCCGGGTTTGAGTTTCGGGGAGATCACCTGAGTGTAGTGGTCATTGGTGGGGCCTACCTTAACCGTTATGGGTTTGGGCACGCCCTCATCTAGGACCCAAACCCTTCCCTCCCCGTTGGTCGGCCGGGAGGGGGCCTGGGGCTGACGTCGTGGAAAGCGGGGCAAAAACAACGAGGTGAACCCGCCTACCTGTCTTTCTCGGGCGGCCCCCGGGGGGTTAAACCTCAGGGCGGAATTAGGTACCAGGAGCACATCCTTCAGTTCCTTCACGATTATTTCAGCAGTGGCGGTCATCCCAGGTCTTAAGAGCAACTTGGGGTTTTCCACTTCGAGGACCACCTCATAAGTCACAACCCCTTCGCTGGCTTCGGGATAAAATCTCACCTCTTTGACCGTGCCCTCAAATTCCCTGTCGGGGTAAGCGTCTACCGTAAAGATCGCCCTTTGTCCTTCCTTCACCTGAGCTATGTCGGCCTCATCCACTGCCAGGGTCAATTGCATTTTGCTTAAGTCCTCGGCCAGGGTAAACAGGGTGGGGCTTTCGAGGGATGCCACAACCGTCTGACCCTCCTCGACGTGTCTTCCCAGGACGATCCCGTCTATAGGGGAACGGATAATGGCCTTGGAGAGTTGGGATTCCTTGAGCTTGACCAGGGCCTGTGCCTCCTCCAGTTTGGCTTGGGCCGAGAGGAGTTCGGCTTCGCATAGGCTCACCTGGGCCCTCTGGGCCTCGATTTCGCTTAAGGAAGGGGTCTTCCCTCCGGAAAGTTCCCAGGCCTTGAGCATCTGCTTGAGCTTTTCCCTGGCGAGCTTCAGGTTGGCCTCCGCTTTTTTCAAGGTGGCCTCCCGATCCTTTAGGGATGCCTTGGCCTGGAGCAATTCGGCCTCCATCTCCTCGGTGTCAAGTCTGGCCAAAACCTGGCCCTTTCTCACCTTCTGGTTGTAATCGACCTCGATGGAGCGGATGATGCCGGATATCTCAGTGCCCACTTCTACTTGGTTCAAGGGCTCCAGGGTCCCTGTAGCGCTGACGGTCACGGTCAAATTGCCCCTTATGACCCTCTCGGTCAGGTACTGGACCTTCGCCGAGGGATTTTTCCTAATGAAGAAAAAGGAGAGGGAAAGGGCCAAAAGGGCACAGAAGATCGCGATTCCCCAAACCCATCTTTTTCCCCTTTTGCCTTCGGCGAGGATTTCGTCAAGGGACTTCTTTCCTTCCATCCCGGTCCTCCTCCTGGCATCCGCCTCCAAGAGCCTTGTAAAGGTCGACGAAATCGAGGGCAAGCTGAGCCTTCAGATCAACGAGGCTTATCTGGGTTTCATAGAGGTTTTTCCTCTGCTTGATGACTCCTTCGTAATCGGAAAGGCCAGAAAGATAACGGGCTTCCTCAAGTTTGAGGATTTCCCGGGCGGCCTCAAGGGCCTTTTCGGTCTCCTGGATCATCCCCCAATGGGTCTGAATCGAACAAAGGATCTGCTGGACCTCCCCTAAGGCCTCAAGGACCGCCCTTTCGTACTGGGCAAGGGCCTGCTTCAGTTTGGCTTCCTGCTGCCGGATTTGGCCTGCCTTTCCCCATCCCGTGAAGAGGTCGAGATCCAACGATGGACCGATCCGAAGGGTGACGGAGGGGTAATGGATCAGGTCCCCAAGGGTCAAGGCCTCAAGGGCAAGGGAACCGAGAAGTTTTAGGATCGGGAAACGATTCCTCTTTGCCTCCTCGAGGTAAGCCACACGGGCCAAGACTTCCCTTTTGGCCATTCGGATATCGGGTCGCCTTTCGATGACTTCTGCAGGGGAGGCCATGACCACCTCGAGAGGGGGAAGGGGCACTTCATCGGGGATCTCTAAGGCCTCTAGGGAGCCAGGGGGTCTTCCCAAGAGGGCACATAGGGAGGCCCTTCGGGTTTCGATCTCCCTCTCTTTCTGGAGGATCTCATACCGCAATAGGGCCATTTCCCTTTGGGCCTGCTCGAGGTCCGAGTGATCGGTGAGCCCAGCCCTGTATCGAGAGAAAACGAGGTCCCTGTATTGTGTCTCGCACCTTTGAAGGCGTTCTTTTAGAAGGAGGAGCTTCTTTTGGGAGGCACAAAGCTCCACATAAGTGATCGCAACTTCGGATGCAAGCTCAGAGAGGACGTAGTTCAGGTTCTCCTCCTCTTTCAGGATCCCCTCTTGAAGGGCCTCGAGTCCCTTTTTCGCCTTGCCAAAAAGGTCAAGTTGTAAGGAGGATTCCACCGAGGAGGAATAGGCGGTCGCCCCCTCGGCTTGGTTAGCCTCTTGCCTCTGTACGGAGGCCCCGATTCCTATCTGGGGCAGGATCTCGGAGGCACCCTGGGCCTTTAAGGCCTTCGCCTCCTCGATCCTCGCCAGGGCCTCTTTGACCGAAGGGTTGGCCTTTAGGGCTTCCTCTACGAGCCGGACCAATTGGGGATCCCCAAAGGACTCCCACCACTTGGAAAGGATCTCCCCCTGGGCCTCCCTTTTGGGCAGGGAGATCCTTTGGGCATATGGGAACTCCTGGGGTAGCCGAAAGGACAGGTCAGGGGGCTTCCTTTCAGACGCACAGCCGAGCCCGAAGGCGACACACAGGGGGACGAAGATCCACCTTGCCATGCAAAACATTAGACGTCCGGGGGTCCCAAGGGGTTTAAAACAATCCTTCCATGCACTGAGGGGGCCAGGGTGTAAAATAAACCTAATACTTCGAGTAGGTGACCGCCAATGTCAGCCAATGTGGCCATCGTGAGC
>QMLA01000210.1 GCA_003646585.1 Deltaproteobacteria bacterium
AGGGACAGGAGATGTTTATCACCATTACGTCTATTCCCTGCTTACGGAGCAGCTGCCAGACCTCTACGGCCCTGTGGGCAACAGTGCCCATGGTCACTAGGGCCCCTTTGGTCCCCTTCCTCAGGAGATCTCCCTTGCCGTACTGAAACCGATAGTCGGGTCCGAAGAAAGGACCGCCCTCCTCATCCTCTATCACCGGCTCGGCTTCCCTCCCCATAGTCACCACGAAATTCCCCTCGTTTTGGGCGACCCAGCGGATGACCCTGTCGGCCTGATTGGGATCAGCGGGCACTATCACCCTGAACCCGAAAAGGTTCCTGAGCACCCCGAGGTAGTCTATGCAATGATGGGTATCCCCGTCCTGGCCCACATCGAGCCCCGTGTGGGTCGCGATGACCTTGAGGTTGGTGGCATTTATGTCGTTTAGGCGGTGCTGATTGTATACCTCATCGATCCCGAACACCCCGAAATCGGCGAAAAAGGTGAGGATACCCTCCCTGGAGAGGACCCCGGCCACGGTGGCCGTATTGTGTTCCTGGATCCCCCCCTCTATGAAGTATTCGGGGAAGCGCCTGCCGAACTCCTCCACCCTCACCGAACCGGCCAGATCGCAATCCAGGGCCACTATGGGGACCCCGCGTGGGATGTTCAGTTCGGCCAGATCGAGGAGCGCCCTTCCCCACGCCTTGCGATTCCCCACCTTTTCGCCGGGCCTGTATACCCTGGGGGTACCGGGTTCGAGGGCGGGAGTTGCCGATTTTGGCCTCTCAAAGCGGGGGTATTTCCCTCTCTTCCTCAAGTCCCTCAGGTGATCCAGGTCCACCTCCAGACCCAGCTCTCTCAGGGCTTCTTGGTACTCATCGGGGGTGAGGGCCCGCCCGTGGTACTCGTTGTTGTCCTCCATGAAGCTTACGCCCTTCCCCATCACGGTGTGGGCGATTATGGCGACGGGGACGTCGCGACTCATGGCCTCCCTCATGGCCTGATAGAGCTCCTGGAAGTTGTGGCCATCTACCTCCATCACCTCCCAGCCATCCCCCACGTAGTTTTCCCTTATCCGCTGGGGCATCACATCGTGGATCCTCCCGCTTATCTGGAGACGGTTGTAATCGATGAGGACCGTAAGGTCCTTGAGGCCGTACTTCATGGCGAAGCGCCTGGCCTCTGCCACCTGTCCCTTTGTCTGTTCGCCATCGCTCATGAGGACGAAGGTGTGATAGTTCAGCCCCTTGATCCTTGCAGCCAGCGCAAAGCCGCAGCCAGCCGAAAGTCCCTGACCGAGGTTACCCGTTGACCATTCGATCCCGGGCACCTTGGAGGTGACGTGTCCTTCAAAGGGGCTTGAGGCAAGCCTGAAGGTGGCAACTGCCTGCTGGATGGGGAAAAAGCCGAGTCTGCCCAGCACCGCATAGGCTGCAGGTGAGATATGGCCGTGACTTATGACGATGCGATCCCTGTCCTCCCTCCAGGGATCCTGGGGATCGACGTTCGCCCTGGCATAGACCAGAAGGAGCATCTCCAGGGAGGACATCGCCCCTCCGGGGTGGCCCGAACCCGCCAGATGGGTCATGGTGAGGATGTCCCCGCGGCAGAGGAGGGCCAAGGTCTCAAGCTCCCTCAGTTCATCGTCCGATAGCCTCGGTTCCCCAAATCCCTTCCTCATAACCCACCCCCCAAAAACAAAGGTAGCCCCTTCGGGGCTCACCCCTTTTATGGCACAACCCCCCGAAAAAGACAAGGATTTATAAAGGCTTGAAATGGCACAAGGGATGGTTAACTTGAACGAGGACAACTGAAAGGGAGGTGGAGGAAATGGCAAAAAAGGCTTTGGGAATTGACCTGGGGACGACGAATTCGGTGGTGGCCATAATGGAAGGGGATAGGCCCACCGTTATCCCCAATGCAGAGGGCTCAAGGCTCACGCCCTCGGTTGTGGCTTTCACCAAAGATGGTCAGCGCTTGGTGGGTCAACTCGCCAAGAGGCAGGCCATCCTCAACCCGGAAAACACCGTCTTCTCCATAAAGAGGTTCATGGGGCGCCGCTATGAGGAGGTCCAGGAGGAGATAAAGCGCGTCCCCTATAAAGTGGTCTCCGGCCCCAACAATGCCGCCCGGGTCGAGGTGATGGGGAAGCTTTATGCCCCTGAGGAAATCTCTGCCATGATCCTGAAGAAACTGGTGGATGATGCGGAGAGGTATCTGGGTGAGAGGGTCACCGATGTGGTCATCACCGTGCCCGCTTACTTCAATGACGCCCAGCGCCAGGCCACAAAAACCGCGGGGGAGATAGCCGGACTAAATGTCCTGAGGATCATAAACGAGCCCACGGCGGCTTCCCTGGCCTATGGGCTCGACAAGAAGGCCAATGCCACGATCTTGGTCTTCGACCTCGGCGGAGGGACCTTCGATGTTTCCATCCTGGAGGTCGGAGAGGGGGTGTTTGAGGTTCGGGCGACCTCGGGGGATACCCATCTGGGCGGTGACGACTTCGACAAGAGGCTGGTGGACTGGGTTGCCGATGAGTTCATGAAGGAGCACGGGATAGATCTGCGGAAGGACCCTCAGGCCCTCCAGCGTCTCTATGAGGCCTGTGAGAAGGCAAAATGTGAGCTCTCCACGCTCCTTGAGACCCGCATAAGCCTTCCCTTCATCACGGCCGATGCCTCGGGTCCCAAGCACCTGGACATAACCGTCACCCGGGCGAGGTTTGAATCCCTGTGCAGCGACCTGTTCGAAAGGCTCAAGGGTCCGCTCTTTCAGGCCTTAGAGGATGCCAAGCTCACGCCCAAGGACATCGATGAGGTGGTCCTTGTCGGCGGTGCAACCAGGATGCCCGCGGTTCAGAAGCTTGTGAGGGAGGTCTTCGGGAAGGAGCCCTGCCAGGGGGTGAACCCTGATGAGGTGGTGGCAGTGGGTGCGGCCATCCAGGCGGCTGTGCTCGTCGGCGGATACAAGGACATACTGCTGCTGGATGTGGTCCCCATCTCGCTTGGGGTCGAGGTCAAAGGCGGGCTTTTCCACAAGCTCATCGAACGCAACACCAC
>QMLA01000211.1 GCA_003646585.1 Deltaproteobacteria bacterium
CCCCCATGATCCCCCCTATGGCCCCGCCGAGGAAGAAGAAGGAGGTTATGAAGCCGGTCTGGAGGGTCGAGAGCCCCTTTTGGGCCAGAAATACTGGCAGGAAGGCGAAGAGGGTGAAGTAGGTGAAACTCCTAAGCACCACGATGAGCCACAGCCTGAGGAAGGCCCCCCGGCTCCTGCCGACCTCTTCGAGGACGTCGCGGAAGGTGACGGGGGTCCAGCTGGAGGGCCTGAAGGAGGGATCGCGCAGCACACTGAGGTAGAGGAAACCCGTCGCCAGCAGGCCGAAGGGGAGGTAGGCAAGGGTTCCCTCCAGTCCCAGGCGGCTCACAAGGACCGTGGCCAAAAGGGGACCCGCTGCGAAGCCTATGTTGCCTGCGGCCATGAAGACGCTCAGACCAAGGGCCCTCTTGCGGCCGGCATACTGTGCAATGGAGGCAGCCCCCTGGGGATGGAAGGCCGCGCGACCCAGTCCGGCGATGACCAGAAACAGGGCGAGGATCCCGTAAGAGGGGGCGATCCCGAGGAGCCCGGTGCCAAGGCTCACCAGAAAGGGAGTGAAGGTCAAGAGAATGGGCCTCTTTATCCTGTCCCCCAGGTAGCCGAAGATGGGCTGCGTCAATCCATCGGCCACGTTCAGGATGGAGACAAGGATCCCGACGAGGGCAAGGCTCAGGCCGAATTTTTCGGCAAAGAGGGGCAGAAGGGGCGACACAAAGCCACCCGATATGTCCACCACCCAATGGCTCAGGGCGATACCGGAAAGGGCAATAACATTGGCCGACATCTCACCCCCGGATACCCTACCATCAAACGACCGCGACGGGATAGATCTATGGGAGAGCCCCTCAGAAGGTGAACTCCATCAGCATCGCCATGAAGTAGAGGGTGCAGTCATCGCAAAGGGGCATCCCTTCGGGTCCATAGCTCCATCCCTCGGGAAGCTCCACATCATCGCTGGTGGGATTGAATGTGGCCCTGCCCCTTTTCCTGCAGATCGAACACTCAAATTCCTCGGCACCAACATGCAGGAGATCTCTCCCCTGAGGTTCCATCTCAGTCAAAGGGTCCCATGCCCATTGAGGGATTCCAGGGGGGTCGCCCCTTGCGGAACCACCTCCGGGGACACAAGGGGAAGCCGGGAGGCTCGGTGGGCCCCCCTTTCCTCCCCTTGGGTCTCCTCAGAGACCTGCCACCAGAAAGCAGCCCCAATAGCTTTGAGAGAAAAGACACGAAAAACCCCCCTTGGGTCATTTTACGATCCCACCGAGTTGAGTCAAGGCATCCAGGATGAATTTGACGCCGAAAAAGAGCAGGAAGGTGCCAGAGAGGGCGAAAACCGCCCTCCGGAAGCCCTCCCCCAGAAAGCGTGCGCCCCGGGAGGAGAGGAAGGAAAGTAGGGAAAGCCAGGCCAAATCGCAGAACCAGTGGGCAACGGCGAAGACGAAGAACCCCAGCAGGCCAAAGCCCATCGAGCGCATTATCAGGGCTGTCCCCACCGTGCCCCACCAGAGCAGAAAGTATGGATTGCTCAGGCTGAGGATGGCCCCTGCTGCAATGAGGGATCCCTGATAATGGCTTCCTTGGTCCTGGACCCTCAGGCCTCGCAGCATCCCGAAGCCGCTGAAAAGGAGGAAGGAACCACCCAGAAGGGAGATCAACCCCCTTAGGGATGGGGCCTTGAAGAGGGTGCCGAGGCCAAAGAGGATCAGCAACATCAGGGGGAGTTCCACCATCCCGTGGCCCACCGCTACCAGGGCACCGGCTTGGGGGAATCTGCTGCCTTTGCCCACCGAAAGCGCAGCCAGGGGACCAGGGGCCAGGATCCCCGAAAGCGATATCAGGAGGGCTTCGCCCAAAAAGAGCAAATAGGCAAAACTCACCTTATCATGATCAAACAGCACCTTGGAGTTGGTCAAGGCGGTTCATTTGCCGGCATAAGCACCAATTCCCCCGTTTTGACCTGAAGGGCTCACCGGCTATCGTCACCTCCATTTCCCCTTCCAGGACCATCAGCAGGGCGTCAAAGGGGACGGAATGCTCCCTCAGGCGCTGATTCTTCCAGAAGGCAAAGAAGGTCACCGTTGCCGATGGCCTGTCCACAAGGGTGCGGCTCACGATGGAATCCTCCTGATACTCGCCCAACTCGGTAACTTTCATGACCTTCCCATCGCCCATGCTGAACCTCCCTTTTTGGGCAGATAAGGCCAGACCTTTTGTCCCTACGCCTTGACTTATGTCAAGGTCATCGTTTCATGCTCTTCCAGAAGGCCAGAATGGCCAGCAATTCACAGCCCGCACAGAAGGCGGATATGGCCAGGGGGTAGCCCAGGGAATAAAGGATCGAGGCCATGATCGAACCGACCATGAAGCCGAACCCAAGCCCGAGGGAGAAGATCCCGTAAGCCAGGGCGAGCCTCTGGGCGGGGACGAGCTCGGAGACCCCGGCGCGCATCACGCTTTCGATGATCCCCACCGTGGCTCCCCAAAAGCATGCCCCAAGGTATAGGCCCACCTTTCCCAATCCGAACACCAAGGGCGAGACGGCAACCGAAAAGATGGGCCCCATCATGACCGCCTTAAGGCCGATAGTGTCGTACATCAGGCCTGCCAGGGGGGCGATTATGGCGTCCACGGCCATCGCCACCAGATAGAGCAGGGCTATATCCTTTGCCAGCAGCAGGCCGATCCTTTCGGCTTGAGCCGAATGGAAACTGACTATGCCCCAGTGAAGGAGCCCGGCCCCGGTCAAGAATCCACCGATCGAAAAGGACCAGAACCCCCATCCCAGAGGCGCGCCTTCCTCGGCATCCCCTGAGGAGGAGACGTTCGCCGGTAGTGGATCCTGGCGAGGGCGAGGAACAAGAGGGAAAGGATGGCGGGGATCCAGAGGATCGAGAAACCCAGGGGATACCCGGAGGGAACTCCCCGCCTATGAAGGGCTAAGGCGAAGATCAGGGGACCGAGGATGGCTCCTATCTGGTCCATCAGCTCGTGGATGCCAAAGCCCTTCCCCC
>QMLA01000212.1 GCA_003646585.1 Deltaproteobacteria bacterium
CGTCCACGACGATTGGGGCGTCGCTGAGGACGCTGGCCGCCATGGTGAGCCTTTGCAGATCTGTCTCGGTTATGAAGCCGCTTCGGACCTTGGAGGCGCTGACCCTGGCCTCGGAGCAGAGCATCCTCATTGCCACCTGTTCCTTGGACATCTCCATGGAGAAGATGGCCGTCGGGATCTTCGCATGGATTGCCGCATACTGGGCGATGTTGAGGCAGAAGGCCGTCTTTCCCATGGAAGGCCGTCCGGCAACAATTATCAGGTCCGAGGGCTGAAAACCCGCCGTCAGTCGGTCAAGGTCCTTGAATCCCGAAGGCACCCCCGTGACGAGCTCCTTGCGCTCATAAAGTCGCTCTATGACCTTGAAAGTATCCTTCAGGACCTCCTTCATCGGATAAAAGGAAGGCCTGACGCGGAACTCGGATATGCTGAAGATCAGTCTCTCGGCGCGATCCAGAAGCTCCTCTATGTCCTCCTCTTCCCTGTAGCATTCGGTGACGATCTCGGTTGCCGCCGAAATAAGCTGCCTGAGGAGGGCCTTCTCCTTGACGATGCGGGCATAATGGAGGATGTTGGCCGCTGTGGGGACCACCTCGGCCAGTTGGGCCAGGTAGGAGGCCCCTCCGACCTTCTCCAGGACCTTGTTCTTCTTCAGCTCGTTGACGATGGTTATAAGGTCGAGGGGCTCTCCTCGCTCATAGAGGGATAGCATCGCTTCGTAGATCTTCTGATGGGCCTCCTTGTAAAAGTCCTCCGGCCTCAGGAACTCGGCCACCTTGTGGAAGGCCTCATTATCGATGATTATGCCGCCTAAGACCGACTGCTCGGATTCGAGACTCTGAGGGGGGACCTTATGAAGGGGGACTTCCCCCGCCATATGCTATTCCTCTTTTTCTACCCAGACCTCCAACTCCACCTTGACTTCGGGATGAAGCCTTATCGAAACGGTGTGAGAGCCCAGCGTCTTTATGGGCTCGCCCACCTCTATCCGCTTCCTGTCTATCTCAAACCCAAGGGCCTTTAAGGCCTCCTCTATATCGGCCGATGTCACCGAACCGAAAAGCTTCCCCTCGGAACCCGCCGGACGCCTCAGCACACATTTGATCTGGGACAACCTCTCCGCAAGGGACCTTGCCTTCTCCAGTTCCCGCTTGAGCTTTCGTTCCATGTGCCTTTTGCGCTCCTGGACGGCCCTTATGTTTTCGGCGGTGGCGGGCTCGGCAAAGCCCTTGGGAATGAGGTAATTTCTGGCATAACCATCCTTGACCCGGACTACCTCCCCTGCCCTCCCCAGAGACGGAACATCCCGAAGGAGGATGATCTCCATCCTCTACCTCCTCATTCAGGAATGGTCACGAAGGGCAAAAGGGCCACATGCCTTGCCCTCTTTATGGCCCTGGAAAGCTGTCGCTGGTGCTTGGCACAGGTTCCAGTCTGCCTCCGGGGAAGGATCTTGGCCCTTTCGTTTATGAAACGCCTCAAGACCTCGGGATTCTTGTAATCTATTACCAAAGAAGGATCCGCACAGAACACGCAATACTTCTTCCTGGGCGGATAATACCTAAAGGCCTTTTTCTGGTTCGCCATCTCGACCTCCTTTTATAAAGGTAATCCTCCTGGCCACAACGATCATCTCCCGCTTAAGGAATGCCTCCCCTTCCCAGACCCTCTGGGAGAGATCCCCCTCAACAAAGACGTTATCCCCGACCCTCACACCCTCGGCCCACCTTTCCCCCTGCGGACCGAAGGCAACCACCTTCACCTCCACCTCCCCCTGGAAACCCTCCAGGGGAAAGGGAAGATCCACCGGAGTCCTCACCGAGAACATGACCACCGCCTTCCCCTGCCTCGTATACCTGACTTCCGGCGGCGAAAGGACCCTTCCGGCAAGCATCACCCGGTTGAGGTAGAACAAGTCTCCTCTCCCTGGGGTTCAGGAATTCCCTTCTCAAGCCTTATGGTCAGGTACCTGAGAACGGGCTCCTTGAGCTCCAGGGCCCTCTCGTATTCCCTGACGAAATCCCCCGGGGCACGAAAGTAAAGGACGAAATAATAGGCCCGGGTCTTCTTCCTTATGGGATAGGCCAGATCCCTGAGGCCCCACTCCTCAACCCTCACCACCTCGCCCCCGGCTGAACCCACGAGTTCCCTGATCTCCTCGATGACCCCTTTTGCACCCTCAGGGTCAAGATCCGGAGTCACCAGCACCATGGATTCATAATCCCTCAGCATCCCTCCACCTCCTTATGGACTCTGCGGCCCTGAATCGATCAGGGCAAGGAGGCTACTCCCTCGCCAGACCCGCTATGTAATTCTTGTTAACCTTGACCCTGACCTTATCGGCCAGCTCGAGGGTAACGACGTTGCCCTCTATATTGATGATGGTCCCGTAAAGCCCTCCGGCCGTAAGGACCCTGTCACCCCTCTTGAGGCTCTCCAGGAGCCTCCTATGTTCCTTGACCCTCCGTTGTTGAGGGCGGATGAGGAGGAAATAGAAGATCACGAAGATGAGAATGAGGGGTATCAAAGCGGCAAATCCCCCACCCCCTCCTTCTCCCTGGGGAGCCATGGCAAAGGCAATATCCTGAAGCATTCCCTCCTCCTTTTGGTAATCGGTGGCAAAGATACCACGGATCTCAAGGGGCTTCAACTTTGTTATAATGCTTTGCCCATGGAAAGGCGAGGAATCGACGCCCTGAAGGAGATAATGGCCCGCCTGCGAGGGGAAGGGGGATGCCCCTGGGACAGGAAGCAGACCTTTGAGAGCCTCAAGCCCTTCCTCATAGAGGAGGCCTACGAAGTGGTCGAGGCCATCGACAGGGGGGACTGGGAGGGACTGAAGGAGGAGCTTGGCGATCTCCTCTTTTTGATCGTCTTTCTGGCCCATATAGCCCAGGAGAAGGGGCTCTTTGACCTCGAAGGGGTGATGGAGGGGGTTGCCGGAAAGATCATAAGGCGGCATCCCCACGTCTTTCAGCACTTAAAGATTTCCAGCCCCGAGGAAGTGGAGGCC
>QMLA01000213.1 GCA_003646585.1 Deltaproteobacteria bacterium
ATCCAAGAGCCGATTGAACATTTCAGATCGGAGGTTGAGCCTCTACTAAAGAGTATTAGAGGAATAGCGTTGAGGAAGCCGAATCTGGAGGTTTACTGTTATAAAGACCCATCGGTCATCCGTGAATCGGTTCATCTGGCGACCGAAGCCATGATCAAGGTTTATAAGTGGAGCTTAACCGGAAAAATAGACTTAGAAGACTGGAAGAAACTGGTTTATTCTTGGTTGACCCTCCAAGACAGGGCGTTAGATAGGGAGGCAAATTATATTGCAAGGGAGACTGGTAAAGTTGAAGAGAGCCTGTGCATAGCCGGTTTTAACGGCAAATACATAAAAGAGCATCTAAAGGAGGAGGGATGTAAGGTCGACTTAAAGTATGTTTATCTTCCATACCACTTCACACCTTTAGACATATTGCTCCGAGTGATCAGACTTAAAGGATTCAAAAAAGGTAAATATATGGAAGCGAGGATTAGAGAGCTTATTGAACGGCATGGACACTTCATAAGGGATTATGTGGTGCCGAGTAGAGATTACGACGAAGCATATAGAAAATGGGTGTTAGATAACGCTCCATGGATCAAACATCGGCTTTTACGTCGAGCTCGCTGGATGTAAAGAGGCTGCTCATCATCCTTTTAGGTTTTCATAACTTCTTTTCTATTCTTCTCAAGAAGTCGAACTACTTCTTCATCGGTCGTTTGCCTGAAATCCCTATAGAACTGTCCTATGGCGAAGAAGGGTTTAGGCATCGATACACAGATTATATGATCGACTTTTCCCCTCAACTTCTCTATAGCCGATGGGGGAGCTACAGGAACGGCTAATGTTAAAGAGGCAGGTTTTCTCCTCTTTACAGAGGCTATAGCCGCAGATATAGTCGCTCCGGTGGCTATTCCGTCGTCCACGATTATAACATCCCGCCCTTCTATTTCTAACCGAGGAGACTCTCTCCGGTACACGTTTAACCTTCGTTTAATCTCCCTAACCTGCCTCTCCTTCTCTTCTTCGATATATTTCTTTTCGACTTCAAGGTAATCGATCAGGTTCGAATCTAAGATTAGGGTACCGTCCTCGGCTACCGCCCCGATGGCCAATTCGGGATTGCCTGGTGCACCGATCTTCCTCGGCACAATTACATCTAGGGGAGCCCTTAACCTGCGAGCCACCTCATAGCCTACGACTACTCCTCCACGAGGTATCACCAAGACGACAGGGTTTCCCAGCCGCGGCTTCTCTATCCTCTCGGCCAGTATTTCACCGGCTTCCCTTCTATCGTTAAACAAGGAAAATTCACCGATCAAATGAAGTGTGCTGGTAGATTAATGTTTACCTTGTGATTACGTGCCTGACCATCTTCACGGTCGCTTTAGTCGGGTCTTCCGTCACTCCGCGGTTTCACAGCAATCCGAAACCTCCCAGTTTTAATACTGTTTAAATCTAACTTGACAGATTTCAATAAGGGTAAGGTATGATTAGAAATGGAGAATGGAGTTAGGAAAGACTATCTGTTAGATAGGTGGGTTATAATCGCCGCTGAACGAGCTAAGAGGCCAAGCGACTTTAAGGCTAAACCTTCACCTCGCGACATGGGTAAGGTGTGCCCGTTCTGTCCCGGAAACGAGGAGATGACGCCGCCGGCTACCCTACTATACATAGAGAGGGAAGGAAACCTTTTAGAGGATAGAGATTTAGAGATGCCTAGAAGAAGCGACTGGATCGTAAGATGTTTTCCAAACCGCTATCCCGCCGTGAAGCCGAGAGCGAAAGAAGTTATCGCCGCCGAGAATAAGTTACTTTACAGAACTAGAGCGTATGGATTCCATGAAGTAGTTGTCGAGTCCCCTATTCACAACGAGCAGCCGTCGAACATGCGTTTGAAACAGCTCAAGTATTCCCTGATGGCCCAGATAGAAAGAGTTTCAACCTTCTATCGCTACCCGTCGGTCAGATACGTTCAGATGTTCAGGAACTATCGGAGGGAAGCAGGGGCCTCTCTATCCCATCCACATTCACAGATAATCGCTACTGAGCATATACCTAGAATCCTGAGGGAGGAGGTGGAGTCCTCGAATAAGTACATGGAGAGGGAGGGGAGATGCATCTTCTGTGATATAATAGAACTCGAGAAGGAAGGCCCAAGGCTGATCTATGAAAGCGGATATTTCGTGGCTCTGGCTCCATGGGCGAGTATACAGCCCTTTGAGTTCTGGATACTTCCTAAAAAACATTCGGCTAGTCTACTCGAGATCACCAGTGAAGAACTTGAAGACTTCTCGAAGATCCTGAAGACCTGTTTGAGAAGCCTCTCTGAAGCCCTTGGAGACCCCCCATATAACTACGTCTTCCACATCGCGCCAAAATATCCCAGAGGGGTAGACGAGTTCTATCACTGGCATCTCGAAGTATACCCTAAGCTAGCGGTCTGGGCAGGCTTCGAAATCGGAACAGGGATGTACATAAACGTCGTTCCACCGGAAGCTACAGCCGAGTCGTTGAAAGCAGAGATCGAGAAATACTCATAGCGGTTAGCCTTCTTCGATTTAAAGGCAGAAAAAGATCTATCTCCAACGCAGGATTTTCCTGTTATAGAAGATTTCAGGCATTATGAGGAAGCCTGATAGCGAGAAGGGTATCACCAGCGCCCAATCCTGCAGAGTCATCGGTGCCGTGTCGAACAATGCAACGCCGAAGAGAGGGCCTGTGTAAGGTATTATGAAGGTTATTGCCGCCGAGAATATAACCGCGAACAGGAGATACTTATTGTTCGTGAATCCTACTTTGAAGGCGTTCTTGGTTTCTGAACGGCAGTTCCATACGATTATGAGCTCCTGCATCGTAGCCTGAATGAACGCTATGGTACGTGCCTCCTCTAACGGCTCATGCCAGATGTAGTATGCTACGTAGAATAGGACCGCTGTTCCGACGAACTGGGTTACTAGAGTCGCCAGTATAGAAGCTAGCCTACCGTGAAGTATGCCCTCCTTAGGGTTTCTTGGAGGCCTC
>QMLA01000214.1 GCA_003646585.1 Deltaproteobacteria bacterium
GCCCCAAAAGGCCAACCATAAGGGCCGTCGTCATCAAAAAGGATCAGCTCATCACAGGAGGGGAAAAAGTTAATATCGACCCAAAGGCGAAAAACATCGAGGGAAGGGACATAGGGATACCGAAGGCGTTGGTCATAGAAAGACATCGGGGAACCGGGAACATGGGCATCGGGTTCGTCAAGGGATTGGGGATCAAAAGGGGTGCCCTCGCAACCACGATTGCCCACGACTCCCACAACCTCATCGCCCTCGGGATGACCGATGACGAGATCCTATTGGCCATAGAGACCCTCAGAAGATCCAGAGGGGGGATGGCAGTGATCAGGGGAAGGGAGATCTTGGCCCATCTCCCCTTACCGGTGGGGGGACTCATATCATCGCTGTCCCTTGAGGAGGTCGCCAGAAGGTCCCGCGAGCTGGAGGAGGCCGTAAAAAGTCTGGGGGTCACTCTCCCCCACCCCTTTATGTACATGTCCTTTCTGGCCCTTCCCGTGATCCCCGAGCTGAGGATCACCGATAGAGGCCTGTTTGATGTAACAAAAAGGAAGTTCATCTCCCTTTTCGATTGATGTCGAGAGGGAGGGAATGGAGGGTCCTGCTGGCGGAACTTACATCCTTCTGATCGAATTGCCCAGGGATTGCGAAATCGCAGTAGGGGCCCTCGGCCCCCTCTCCTTCCCAAGGGGTTTCTACGCCTATGTGGGCTCTGCAATGGGGGGACTCGAGGCAAGGATCAGGAGGCACCTGCGAAAGAGAAAGAGATTTCACTGGCACATCGACTTCCTCCTCCAGAGGGCCCGGGTTCGCGAGGTGATTTCCATCAGGGGAAAGAAGGTGGAGTGTCCTCTGGCGAGGGAATTGGAACAGACCTTCCCTTGTATTCCCCGTTTTGGTTCCAGCGATTGCCGGTGCAAAAGCCATCTTTTCTTCTGCAGGGACTACCGGCTTTTGAGGGAAAAGATCCTGAAATTGTCCAAAGGACAGCCATGGGATTCGCGGATGGAAAAAGGCTTTACCTCATAAGCCTTGGGTGTCCAAAAAACCAAGTGGACTCCGAGGTCTTGATGGGCCTGCTGCTGAAGGAGGGTTTCTTACCCCACGACGAACCAGAAGGGGCTGACCTCATCGTGGTCAATACCTGCGCCTTCATAAAGGAGGCCGTAAGGGAGGCCATCGACACCATTTTGGAGATGATCCACAGAAAGTCCCCCCAGGCCCTGCTCGTTGTGGCTGGTTGCCTGCCTCAGAGGTACAGAGAAGAGGTAGCGAGGGAACTCCCCGAGGTCGACCTCTGGATAGGTCCGGGCGATATCCCACAACTGCCCCGGCTGTTGAGGGAAGCAAAAAGGGGGATATTCGTCACCGGACCTGAGGGCTTCCTCTACGACCACCGGAGTCCAAGGGTCCTCTTCAACACACCCTATGTGGCCTACCTGAAGATCTCCGAGGGATGTCCCCACCGCTGCTCCTTCTGCACGATCCCCAGAATCCGGGGCCGGCTGAGGAGCAGACCCCTTGAGGACATCCTTAGGGAAGCCCGCATGCTTTCCGAGCGCGGTGTGAGGGAACTGGTGCTGGTGGCCCAGGACACCACCTCCTATGGCAAGGACCTCGGCATGGGGGATGGGCTCCTCCGGCTTCTGGAGGCCCTCCTGGGGATAGAGGGATTCTCATGGCTCAGGGTCCTTTACTGTTATCCCCACCCCGGAAACTTCCCCGAGGAGCTCCTCCGCTTGATGGCCTCCGAAAGCAGGATCGCCCCCTATCTGGACCTTCCCATACAGCACGCCTCCGATAAGATCCTCAAGGCCATGAACCGCAAAACCCGAAGGTCTCATATCCTCTCCCTGCTGGAGAAGCTCAGCAATTACCCCCGCATAAGCCTGAGGGGAACGGTAATTGTGGGCTTCCCCGGAGAAGAGGAGACCGACTTCGTCGAACTCCTCGATCTCATCTCCCAGGGAGCCTTTCACTACCTGGGGGCCTTCAAATTCTCCCCCGAGGAAGGGACCCCCGCGGCAAACTTTCCCCACCAGGTCCCCGAGGAGATCAAAGAGGAACGCTTCCACGAGGTAATGAAGGCCCAGCGGGAAATATCCCTCAAAAAGAACCAAAGCCTCATAGGACAGGAAATCGAGGTCCTCGTCGAGACACTGGATGACTCCCAAAGACCCATCGGCAGGGCCCCCTTCCAGGCCCCGGAAATCGATGGCCTCTGCATCATCAAGGGAAAGGCATCCCCGGGAACGATCATACGGGCAAAGGTCATAGAAGCAGACCCCTACGACCTGATACTTTCGACCACATGTTTTGCATCTTCACCTCACTAATCCCTGTGCCCTATCTTTCTTGAAAATTCGGAACTTCTGTGGTGGAAAAATTGTTTGTGAATTATTTATGTCCTTCCTGCGGCAGGAGATATGCCCTCAACGAGAAGATATTCAGGTGCAGTTGTGGTGAGTTTTTTGTCAGTAGAAACAAAGGTATTTTCCCCTGCGAGGAACTTTCCAGCAGAGACCTCACCATCTGGCGTTACAGGGAAGCATATGGGTTACCCGAAGGCATTGAGCCGGTGTCTTTGGGGGAAGGGTTTACCCCCGTTATTGAGCGGAAGGTTCAGGGGAGGAGGGTGCTTTTCAAACTCGATTTCATGCGACCTTCGGGTTCCTTCAAGGACAGAGGGCCAGTGTGCTCATGTCCCTGATGAAGGGTATATGGTGGGTTGCTCACCGCCTTCGGCTTCAACCTCTTCAAGTTCCTCTCCCGGGCAAAGGAGGCGATGGTTACGGCCTTTGTCATCAGGAGCAGCAGCGGAACATTGCCCGTGACCATGAAGAATGCCGACGAAAACATGGGCGTTTCAAGGAGCATCTATTCCTTCACCTTGCCCCTCGGTACCACCATCAATATGGACGGAACGGCCATCTATCAGGGAGTTTGTGCACTGTTTGTCGCCTTCGCCATAAGCATGCCCTTGAACTTCGCGCAGCAGA
>QMLA01000215.1 GCA_003646585.1 Deltaproteobacteria bacterium
CTTTTAATGATTCCTCAATTTCTGAAAGCGGAGCCTTCGAAAGGGCTTCGGGAGTTATTGGAAATTTCTTCGACAAATTTTCGAATGCACGGCTAGTGTTTTGGTCAGACGTATTCTGAGAGATAACCGTAACAATTAATGTTTCGAAGTCGCTGTCATTTGATGATATCCATTGGGGTAACATGATGGTCTCTCGTAAAATTTTTAGTATTTCATTAGCTCTTTCAGCCGCCTGCTCCATGTTTTTCACTAACTTACATTCTGTACACTATCAATATGAAGTTATTTGAGTCAGTTAATTCTCGTTACAACCATTCCGGCACCTAGAAGATTTTTCCATAAAACCTAATATCATTGAGTGTTTAATAGTTACTTTGCTAAAATAATGGAGTAGGGGAAATATGTATCAGAAAATTTTCGGCTTCAAGGGAACACAGACGGCAAGCTCCCTGATGATAGTTTTGATCGCTTCAAGTCTCCTTTCCGGCATCCTAATAGCAAATATAACGTTGCCAGCCAATGAATATTCGGCGATTCCGGCTGCTCAGAAAATATCGGTAGCTTTGCTTGAAAAGATAGGAAGTGGAGCCGAGCAAGTAAATGTCATCATAGAAACTTTTGATAAGAACTATGAGCCAGTAAAGTTGCTTATTCAAAGTCTAGGAGGGGCCGTCAGTTTTGAATATAAATATGTAAACGGACTTGCTGCCCAATTACCCGCAGATAAAATACTTGAACTAGCGAAGAACCAAAATATCAAGAAAGTCTACCTAGACGAGATGCGATATCCGTTGACATACACCCAAAAACCGCTCGTTGATGGCTACATTAACTTGTTGTTCTTTGGAGACAGAAACAAACTTGATGAGAGACCCATATTTAATAGGATTGGATTCGGAAAGGGAGGCGTCCCGCAGATAGACTATGCTTTCCCGATGGAAGAAGCTACTGTGGTAACGTTAAGCCCAGATCAGATAAAAACTTTGGCTGAACTTATTGAACCAAACACTTACTGGAATCCAGTTGCTATGGGCGCTGTGCCAATCTGGTCTTTGGATGACTTAGGACAGGGCTCTCTCGTGGTTGTTATTGATACGGGAATTTACGAACAACATCCGATGCTAGATGGTTCAGTTATCGGTGGAGTTGATTTAAGCCCAGATGTTGGCACGGATTATGAAGGATGGAATAGAACAGACAACCATTGGCACGGTACCCATGTAGCAGGAATAATTGCTGGTCACGCTGCTATCCTCGTCCACTCGAGCGATCCACTTTATCAAGCAATAGCTAGATATGCAGCGCCGCCGCCAGAAGCGTCTAGCATAGGCTTCCCAGGCTACCACGTAATTCCGCTATTCGGAATGGCGCCATTAGCACAGTTATATGCAATTAAAGTGTTTCCACACACTGGTGAGGGCGTCTCAGAATCAATAATTATCGCAGCGATTGAATATGCAATTTCATTGAAATTGGAACAAGGCTATGATGTCGACGTTATCAGCATGAGTTTGGGCGGACCTACACTGTTTGATGGAAGAGACCTAGAAGATCAAACAGTAGACTATGCAAGCTCTGTTGGAATAACAGTTGTTGCTGCAGCTGGGAATGAAGGCCCAGCCTCCATGACTGTCGGCAGTCCGGGAAGCGCTGAATCTGCAATAACAGTTGCTGCAGCAGCCCATCCAGTCAATACTCGTGTATACTGGGACATTTACTACGGAAGGCCTGGAATTGGATGGCAACTATTTGTGAGTGACACTCCACAGATTTATGCATTCAGCAGCCGAGGACCCACCTCAGATGGACGCGATAAACCGGACATAGCGGCAACTGGAATATTTGTGCTGTCCGCTTATATCGAACCAGGATTACCAGACGGCTTAGCCTTTGCTTCTGGAACTTCGATGGCTACCCCTGCAGTTTCAGGAGCGGTGGCATTACTAAACACTTATGCTGAGGTTTATATTCCCGACGCCAGCCCACTAGACTATAAGCAAGCAATAAAGAACGGCGCCGTCTGGCTCCCAGGATATGATAAATATGACCAAGGAGCAGGCTACTTAAATGCGTACAACAGCCTTGTTGCACTATTTAATGACCCATCAATAGGCGATGAGTATCCACCACTTCCAACTGATTACGAACTTGCAGATATAAGCAACATACCGATAGTTGAAGCGGGAACCTATGAAGGATCAATCACCAACCTAAAACCAGGGCTAAGCTACGAATTTATCTTCAAGGTTACAGAGGCAACAAACTCTATAAAACTTAAAATAACAAATGTTGACTTACGGGTAAGGAACCCATTCAGAATAAACAGCTTTGAAATCTACATACAAAGCGCCAAGAGAACCATGTATGCATATTGGGTTGAGACAGCAAACGTTTGGGGCGACGCCGAATTTGTAATAACCGATTACGGAACCATATGGTCAGGATGGGTTACCGGTGTTTATTATGATCCATCCACCCTAGAAACTGCGATAGAACCGGGTTATGTCAAAATAGTTATCGAGAATGACTGGACAAGTTCGGGACCAATTTCATGCGACTTCAAGATAGAAGTGACAGCTGAACCCACAGAGCCAGACGAAGTCTACTCAGACACAATCGATGTAAATGAATGGGATATATTCTCCATAGCGCCTCCAGCTGGAACAGAAAAGGTTACGCTTGAGCTATGGTGGGAGAATGACTGGAGCAAATATCCAACAAGCGACCTAGACCTGTATGTACAGTGGTTCAACGGGACGGATTGGGTAATGGAACCACTTGATGAAGGCGCAACACTGAACTCACCAGAACGAGTAGTGATAGAAGCGCCAACAATAGAAGAAATCTACATTTACATCTATGGATACGCCATTTGGACAGGACAGCCAGAAAACTGGACCTTGAAAGTCTATTACGGATAAACTTAAAAATTCTAAATTTCCCCCTTTTTCTAATTTAAAGGAGAAACAGAAATTATTTCAAGGC
>QMLA01000216.1 GCA_003646585.1 Deltaproteobacteria bacterium
ATAATATGCCTCAAAAACTGTTCCAATATCAATAGCTTTTATCCTTCTGATGTTCTTATAGAGGGTTATACCTCCCTTTTTTGCAAAAATCTTAGCCATTGTGAGTAAAGCGTTTTCAAATGACGATGCTACTATCATAACACGTTTTGTCTTAAATACCCTTGGTATTCCTACTGTTACAAAAAAGGGAAAAGATTTTATGTGTTCCACCCTTTTGTCTGCCAATGGATATTCAAGTTCCAATAACGAATAACCTAACGCGTACATTAAGGCAATATCGCCCAAAAAAGGTTCTGGATTTGCAAATAATCCCCCATGAGTGTAGTAATAATATGGTGCCTTAACAGTCATAATAAGCTTCCTAATAATCATGTCAACTCCTCTTTTTTGTCTTCTTGGCTTTTTCCACCTCAACGCCCAATGCAGATATAAAACCGTTTGCGTAATCGACTAATACCTCTACAAGTCTTCCTAATAACTCTCTATCGCCATAAATGCTCCTTACTATTTCTAAGACTTCAGTAGTTTCTTTTTCACTCAAAATCTTAACATAAGCATACTTGCTAATTAGATCTCTTAATTTATTTTGTAAGATTCTTTTTGTTTGGTCATCGTTTGTCATTTTTGAAATTTCATCATCTGTCAGGTTTTCAATAACTTCGTAGGGAGTCACCGGATTTTCAAATGGCTTTGAACATGCTATCAGCAGAATATCATTCTTTATGTTTCTTTGATTGACAGAGTCTTCTGCACCATAGGTGCTTGTGTGCAAAATATTTCCAATACCAAATATTAATTCCTCAGGAACCACATTATAAAACGTAATCAATTGCAATAAGTGGCCTTTGTTCATGTAAATGTTCTTAAATAATGTCTCCCTCAATTTACCCTCCTTAGGATCCCACATGGTTCCCATTTCAGACAACGCATTGTGAGTTTTTTCTTCGGCGACATCTTCATATCTCTGAGGCGATAGAGCCCATGTATAGAGTATTCTAGAAGGTATGGCAGGAGCTTCGGCCTCCTTTCCAGTAACGGTGTCTCCATATAAGACAGATACCGGATTCCTCAATGCACTTTCATCCTCTAAGGAATTATAAAAGTACCCGGACGGAAGCTTATTGAATTCCTTGAGTATTTTAAGTCCTGTTATTTTTTCTGGTGCTTTGAATTTCCTTGAATACACCTCCACGTGGAGTCTATTGCTTAATGTTGTATACGTCAATTCCGTTCTATCGGTATTTCTGAAAATTACTGGGCTTATTATCTTCCTTAGCACGTATACATCTATATATATTCCTCTATAGCCCTTTTTAACAACTTCCTTTGGCTCACTTATTATATATCCGTCAAATATTTCTTTAATTCTACTCACTTTTTGCTCGAAACTCATACCTACCACCCCTATTATTTCTTACCCGCCTTTATTTTCTCCAAAACCTTTTTTACAACAAAATAATCAAATGCGTCGATTATATGAGTCCTCAACATGGGTTTGAGAAGGTTATCTCCTAAAAATTCCCACAATTGTATAAATTTTTCAGCAAAATCTTCGGCTATTTTACTTCTGCTTTCTAAACTCCCTCGTTCGAGTCCTTTCAATATCTGCGACGAAATCATTGCTTTAACTGTCTCTTTCCCGCTCCTATACCATTTTATGAAAGTATCCATAGCATCCCTCATCGGCCATGTCCTAGAGTTTCTTGATTCTAAGTTTATAAATTCGTAGTTAGAATATATGTCCGCTAATTCTTCAATTACCTTAACTATAGAACTTTCTCCCATTTTCTTAACGAATTCCTCCACCACCTCACCCACCTCCTTTATGATATTCTTCCTCTTAGGGTGCACATACTCACGCATCAAAAAATGAAACGCACTAATAGGATGTGTGGAGAGGTGTGATATTATCTCACTTAGAGATGCTCTTTTATCAGATGCTTTTCTTAATCCCTCAACGACCCTCACTTTCAGGTCAAGAATGCTCACATCATAAAAACCGAATCTACCGTCTCCAAAATATCGAAGAAGATCCCCGTACATCGGGTCGAAAAACATATATGCTTTCTCCTCCACAAGTGCAGAAAATGTTCTTGAGACGTATGTTCTAAACCCCAATTTTGCCCAAGATAGTGCATTAACAAAACCACGATAATATTGTTCTAAAGTATCTCGGCTAGCTCTAAACGGCGCTGCTACCATGAAATATGCAAATGCTAATGCCTTATCCGTATCATATAGAAACATAGGATTGACTATCTCCCCTTGAATCTCTATCTGCTGTCCTCCTAATGATATGCGTCTTATTTCAGCACTTGGAACTTTTAGTGATATTATTGGGATATAAGGTGTAGGCATGATATGAATGAAATACGTATTCTCGGGTATCTCTCTTTCAAATAATACTTTTTTAAGCCTAAATTCCGCGTAGCAACATTCGCACATTTTGATGAGTTCCTGCTTTGATGAGATTATATTCACGTAGAAATTCGATGCTAAGTCCTTTATTGGCACATCGGTCGCTACCTTGACCTCATAGGTCTTAACGCCCTTTCTTCCGCATATGACGCAGGCATTCGCCTTACCTATCCTCCCTTTCTCCTCAAAAATTTCTTCACCTTCTAAATGATACTTAAATACCTTAACAAGTAATGATATTTCTTCCCCTACCAACTTCTTTAACTCTCTTACGAACATTTCTTCAAAGAGTTTCCATATTGCTTCTAATTTATCTCGATCAATTATTGTTTTTACAACTTTATCGGCTAATTCTCTATATTTTTCGATGCGATCTCTCGAATTTGGTAATTTCACTTCATTTAATGAGAATACGGTCCATAAAGATGATAACTTTCTGAATCTTTGATCCAATATCGCATAAATTACATAATACGCAACTCTTTTCAAATGATCCTCGAGTTCTTCTATTTGGAGAAATATGTCATCAGTTGAAGGTTCGATTTTGCTTTCCGGCCATATATATC
>QMLA01000217.1 GCA_003646585.1 Deltaproteobacteria bacterium
GCCTAGGATCCTTGCCGTCTTTGACACGTTGCCCCCGTTCTGCTCCAGCACCTTCCTCACCAAAAGCCTTTGCCTCCGGAGACGTCCTCCTTAAATCGTGATATACTTTACCCACGGCTGCCCTCCCATCCCCTGAGGGGTTTGATTTGTCGATCCCAGTGGTACCGATCTCCATACCCATGCACCCGACCCAACTCAAAAGGCCTTGACAGAAAGGGACGTATAGTGTATACAGTATGCAAATCCCTCGGAAAATTAAGGATTTTAGGGATCGATTTTTATTATATCGAGGTTTAGGAGAGGTGTGATGGAGCTTTTTCGTAAGATCACGGTGATGAGTATGGAGCAGGCAACGGTCCTCCCTTATCTCACCTACAGGCTGGCCATGGATGGTATGCGAGTGATAAGGCTTGAGAATCCCCAGTATCCCGATCCGAACCGCAGAGTGGGTGACAATGTGCTAGGTGAAGAGATGATGAGGAGTTATTTTTTGCCGATCAATGCCGGGAAAAAATGCATCACCCTGAACCTCAGGACCCAGGAAGGCAGGGAGTTGCTTTATCGTCTGATCAGGGAGTTGCCCGTTGATATCTTCTGCACCAATGTCCTTCCCAAGAATTACGGAAAGCTGGGCATTGACTACGAGACCCTTCGTCGGGTGAAAAAGGACATCATCTGGCTCGGGGTGACCGGTTTCGGTCCTCAAAGTGATGAGCCCGCTTACGACCCCATCCTTCAGGCGAGGGGAGGATTGATGGAGTTGACCGGGGAAGCCGATGGTCCGCCGATGGTCCTCGGTATCCCGTTGCCTGACATGGGGACGAGCGAACATGCCTATGGCCAGATAATGAAGGCGCTGTTTAAGCGCGAAGTCACCGGCGAAGGTTCAAAGATCGACATGGTGATGTTGCAGAGCACGGTGAGCTGGCTTACGGTGCCGATAACCATGACGAAGACTTTCAACATAAAGGTCACCAGGCGCGGCAATACCCATCAGTTCTTTGCCCCTGTTTCCGTTTACAAGACAAAGGATGGTTATGTCTACATCGCCATTGGGAATGACAGGCAGTGGAAGGATTTCGTCAAGATTCCAGGCTTTGAGCATCTCGATCGTCCAGAATATGAAGCAAATGCCGGAAGGATCGCCGACAAAGACAACCTGAACCGGCAGATCGAGGAGGTCACCAGGCGCTACAGTACCGACGAGCTCTTGAGATACCTCGCGGAGAAGACGATACCCGCCTCACGGATCAACACGATAAAGGAGGTGATCGAGGATCCCCTTGTCAGCCAGTGGCTTCTGCGCACCAAGGACCCCGTAACGGGTCTCGAAGTGACTTTGGCTCCGCCTCCTTACATTACGCCTTTCCTCGAGGAGAACAATCAGACCCTTTCCTTCCCGCCCCGGCTGGGTGAACACAATGAGGAGATCTACCGGGGGGTTTTGGGTATCGGGGAGGAGGAATTCAATCGTTTGAAGGAAGAAGGGATAATTTGAAGGAGGAGTGGGGTATGGATTTCAGGCTTACGGAGGAGCAGGAGTTTTTCAGGAGGACCATTGCGGAGACCGTGCAGAAGATGATCGTCCCGCGGGCCGAGGAGATCGACGAAAGCGATGAGTTCCCGTGGGATCTCTGGCGGGAGTTCACCAAGCTGGGTTATCTGGGGCTCCGTTATCCGCCCGAGTACGGTGGAATGGGTGCGGATAAGGTGACCTGCATGATCTTTTACGAGGAGATAACGAGGGGATCGGTGGGTTTTGCCCAGAGCGTGATCATGAACATGCTGATGGGCACCCACTTCATTTACCGGTTTGGAACCGAAGAGATGAAGAAGCGCTGCCTGATCCCCGCTATACGGGGTGAGAAGATCGCCACGATCTGTTTCACCGAGGACCAGTCCGGTTCCGACCTGGCCTCCATCCGCACCACGGCTGTGAGGGACGGCGATTACTGGATCCTCAACGGCACGAAGCAGTGGATAACCAATGGTCCCATATGTGATTTCGCGACAGTGCTTGCGACAACCGACCCCTCCAAGGGCCTGAAGGGATTGAACTTCTTCCTGGTCGAGAAGGGGACTCCCGGGTTTTATCCCGGGCAGAAGATCCGCAAGCTGGGTTGTCGGGGAGCGGTTACCGGGGAGTTGATACTGGATAATGTGCGCATCCCCAAGGAGAACCTGCTCGGGGAGGAAGGCAAGGGGGTTCAGCAGCTGCAGGAGATCCTGGATGAGATCCGCGCCATGACCGGGGCCATGGCCCTGGGGATAGCGAGGGCCGCATATGAGGAGGCCCTGGAGTTTTCCAGAAAGCGCGTGGCCTTCGGTCATCCCATCGGCCATTATCAGCTCATAAGGGCGAAGTTCGCCGATATGGCCACCGAGATGGATGCTGCGAGGTTGTTGGTGTGGAGGGCCGCATGGATGATGGATCAAGGGATTCCCTGCACGAAAGAGGCGATCATGGCCAAGATGTTCGCCACCGAGGTATGCCAGAAGGTGGTCGATGAGTGCACGCGGATATACGGTGCCAACGGGATGGCCCTGGAGTATTCTCCCCAGAGGCATTTCAGGGATGCCAGATTTCTGCTTTACGGTGGCGGAACCCATGAGGTGTTGAGGGATTACCTGGGAAGGCTGATAATAGGGAAGGTCTAATTACCTTGCAGGAGGGGGAAAGGTGGACGTAATCGTACTGGTGAAGAGGGTGCCGGATCCTGAGGCCCAGATCGAGGTGAAGGGGGATGGAACGGGGGTCACGGTTGAGGAGCGCTATGTGATGAACTTCTTCGACAACCTGGCGGTCGAGGAGGCCATCCGGATCAAGGAAAAGGTGGGGGGAAAGGTGACGGCGATAACCCTGGGACCCCCTTCATCGGTTGAGGTCTTGAGGACGGCCCTGGCCATGGGGGTGGATGAGGCGATCCTTGTGGAGGATGAGGCCTTCCAAGGGGGGGATGAGTTCGCGAC
>QMLA01000218.1 GCA_003646585.1 Deltaproteobacteria bacterium
AAATATATCTGGGAGGATTCTCATAGTTATTAAGATGTTGAGAAGTTTATTTGGAAAACACCCTCGCATTTACCTTCTTGGAGCTTATGGATATGGTAATATCGGAGATGAGGCATGTCGAGTAGTAGCGACCGAAGAGATCAAGAAAATGTTCCCTGAAGTTAAGATTGAAGCACATCATGGAATGCTTCGTCCCATTGTTAAACGAGGAAAGTGCCGGATAAATACTAAGAGATATATTGCCTGTATAGCTGGCGGTGGGGGATTTTTATATGATTACGTTACCCCAGCTAACGATAATCTTGGATATTACCTCGGCGCGATGAAGAAATTTATAGACGCTGACAAACCAGTCTATCTTATTGGAGTAGGAACTCAAGGAAAGTTCACTACGAGAGGGCAACGCCTTATTAAGAAGGTGTTAGATCGCTGTGATTTAATAACGGTTAGATCTAATGAAGCGAAATTTGATTTAATAAAATGTGGAGTTAAGAAGGAGATCTGGAATAGCGCAGATCTTGCCTTTCTCTTAGAGCCTGATAAGAAAGACCGGAGTTCTGAGCCCTTTTTAATTTCAGAGACGAGTCAAAAGATTGGCATCGGTATCTCTGTAGATACTCTGGGAGACAGTGTTCGAGTCTATCATCCAGGATTTAATGAGAAAATTCCGCCTCTACTTAAAAAACTTGGACTTAAATATAAACTTTTATTCTACGTTTTTGATCCACGTTTCGATCTAAATTTCGCTAAAGGAGGGCTCTTAATTAAGGATACTGATCCTAAGAAATTCCTATATAAGGTAAAATTCGTAGATAGCATGATATCTACCCGTTATCATGGACTCGTTTTCTCCCTCCTACGTGGTATACCATGCATCTCCATAGCGGATCATGGGGATAAGAAACATAGGCTCATAAAACGTATTAGATATCCTTGGATGATCCGTTATGATGAGATAAGTAGTGAAAAAATTTTAGATAAAATCCATCAAATATTTCAGGAGAAATACTACAAACCTTGGGTCCAATGGAAGAGAGAGTTACAAAAATCAGCAAAGCTTAGTTTCGATCTTTTAAGGGAAATGCTGGAAAAATGGCTTTAATCTGCGCGAGAGAGATATGCGCGAACTTGCGTATATCTCCATAATTAGAGCACGAAAAAGAAGTAATTTTTATTATTAAAGAAGGCAGTATAGTATCCGAATGATGCTGTATGAATAGACTATCCTTTCGACTAAGACAATTGCTTCCACAGCCCTCCCTGCTAGAGGAGGTAGGCAAACTTAATAAAAAGAAATCATTAATTGCGGGTAGCAGTGGTGGCGTCGGTATGAAAACCATTAGGATCTCTATTGTTAATTACATGGTATTAAACAAGGCTATGGATAGAGCCTTCTTCATCGCTCTTACTATGTGAGCTTCTATGATTTGGAAGATAAAGTCATGAATGGAATTAGGATGAGAGCTTGGGGGTGGTTGGCGATCCAAGAGTATTAAAAATGAGGTGATGTCATGAATGTTGTCATGATTCCTACATATGACAGACCTGAGTTCCTCTTTATATCTCTTTCTTCCCTCCTAGAGAATAAGGGTATAGAAGACTATAAGTTATTGTTCATATTCGAGCATCGTGCAAGAAAAGAGTGTAAAGAGATCGCAAGTAAACTCGTAGCCAAAAGGGGCTTAGATTACGAGTTTATCGAGTGGAAAAGTTTCTATGGTCTATCAAAAGGGATACTAGAGGGGTTGAAAATAGCCTTTAGAATGGCTGATGAGTATGTCATCGTAATTGAAGAAGACGTGAGGACGTCGCGGGACTTCTTAAAGTTTGGGGACTATTGCTATCGCAACTTCTATTTAAATCGTAAAGATATTGCAACGGTTTCCGGCTTTGTGTCTGTAGAACATGGAGTGAAAAGGAGCATCACTAGGGTTAGAAAGAGGATGTGGTATAGTCCCTATGGTGTCTTAATCCCTAAAAGCTTCTTCTACAAGTACATCTATCCCCATTGTACCGAGAAATATTACAGTGATCCCTCTCGGTACTGCGATAGTTACTATGAAACATGGATTTATAGAGGAAAGTACACGGAGCAAGCTGGATTAATAAATAGAGTGATACATAAGAATGCCCTCTACTGCTTAGTGCCCGAAGTCCCCCGATGTCAGCACATTGGCTGGTACGGTAAAAATAGGCGGCTTTATCGCCTGTCGAGACCACGTACGATCCTCAAAGCTTTACGCTACAGTCTTTTACCACTTGATAAAAAGGTCGAATTCACAATGAAAATCCTTCGGGACATGAACCTGCTTAGGAGGTATTTACCCAATGACCCTATTTACATCCTTGAGGAAGATCATCAGTGGACTGATCTCGAACTCGTCGAGTAAGCCTAAGGAAGGTAGAAGAAAACTCAACTATCCCCTTCCTTATGTAATGAGCGATGAACTTGAAGTGATGGAGCGAATTCTTGAAGAGCTGAAGCCTAAGAGGTGCTTAGAGTGGGGTGCGGGGGGTAGCACATTATACTTCCCAAGAAATCATGAATTTATAGAACTATGGCTTTCCCTTGAGCACGACAAGGAGTGGTACGAGAAACTCAAATCCAAAGTTCCAACCAATGTGGAGCTTGTTCTTGCGAAAAACGTAGAAGAGTACATCTTATATCCTGTGCATAAAGGCAAGTTCAACTTCATATTCGTAGATGGAAAGTGGAGGCTACTATGCATGTACGTGGCTTCCAAGATATTGGACGAAAATGGGGTATGCCTACTTCATGACTCCTCGAGACCACAGTACCGCCCTGCTATCAACTTTTTCCCCTACTGCAAAAAGCTGACAGAAGGTACAGGAAAAAGCGATGGTTTGCATGCTTTCTGGAATGGGGATCCTCCAATAAACCTAAAGAAACTCTAAAATTCCTTTTAGAATTTTCTTATGAATTGAAACC
>QMLA01000219.1 GCA_003646585.1 Deltaproteobacteria bacterium
AACAATACCTGGAGATTACCTCTTAAATGTGACGGTTATGTGGACAAATCCAAATACATCTGTATACACAAATAGAACCCAAATTAATGTTACTGTTCATGAGAATCCGCTTATAAACGTGTCCAAAACTTATATGGATGACTACGTGGGTGATGGATTAACAAAGGAGATAGGGAGTTTCATTGTCTATTCTATAGGGAATTATGATGTATTAAACGTAAGTATGAATGCTACAGGATTTCCATCGGGAGTTAGTTTCACATTCTTTCCCTCGAATATATCTAATCTTTCAGTTGGAGGTAACATGACTATTCATGTGAATGTGAGTGTTGCATACGGGCAAACACCTGGGACATACTCGGGCATAATAAATGTTTCTGGAGAGAATGACAGGTATAAAACAATAAATGTGAATATTACCGTACCGGTGGATACCACGTTAACAATATCTGTTAAGCCTAATTACCACTCATCTGACAATATAACCATGCACATTAATGACACATTCAATATATCTGTTAATGTCACAAATATAGGCAATGCCACCGGAAGATTCAGTAATATTACATTTTCCCTTCCTTCGGGATGGGTCGTTCAGCCACAAAATTATTCATGCGGAAATGTAACACCCTTTTCTTCCTGCACTGCTTTCTTCAATGTCACGATTCCGAATGGTACTGAAGAAGGTAACTACAGTATAGATGCCATAGTAACTTGGGTAAACCCCAATATGTCTGTCTATACTAATACAAGCTTTCTGAATATTACTGTAAATCCCAATCCTGTGATAAATCTTTCTCTGAAGTTCATGAATGCCACAGTGGGTGATGGAAAGAATAGAGAAATAGGTAATTTCACAATATACTCGGTGGGAAATTATTACTTGAATGAGATTTCTATCAAGGACTATGGATTCCCTTCTGGTATCACATTAACATTTACACCAGGCACTATCTCCAATTTATCCGTTGGTGATAATTATACAGTTGTGGTGAATGTGAGCATTCAGAAAAGTTATCCTCCAGGCACATATTCTGGATATATAAATGTTTCTACTGAGAATAATGGATTTAAAACAATTGATGTTAACATAACAGTTCCTGTTAACAGAACATGGGATATGAGTCCTACCTACTGTGAGAAGGCAGAGAATCCTGATGTTGGAAGTGTGTGCATGGTAAAGGTGAACAATAGGGGAAATACAAATATTAATTTCTCTATAACGCCTTCAAGCGGGAACTACACGGAGGTTAATGTCACCAATTTCATTGTGGAATCAGGAAATTCCTATGCTTTTCTTGTTACCTACAATGTAAGTGGAACTGAAAAGAAATACTATTACTCCAATTATACTGTCGATGCACTTGAAAGCGAATCAGAACCTGATAACCAGACTCTTGTGATAGTGTTAGTGCCTTATGTACTTCCCATAATAAATATCAGTATCACTCCAAACTTTACAGAACAAGGTGAGAATGTAACTATTTATATTAATGTGACAGACAGGTCAGGAATTGGAATAAATTATACTTACATTAATATAACAAAACCTGATGGTATTTCTCACATGGCATATCTCAATCTGACAAACTCATTCGGCAATCTCTACACGTTTAATATTACATATCCTTGGAACTGGAGTGACTATACCTGCAATACGACGGTGAGGGGATATTATAATATCAGCGTGTTCACAGAGGATAATACAGGGGTCAATAACACGGATGAAAGCAGTTTTGGAATATATGCAAAACCTGTGATAACACTTGTACCAAAGAACAGTAAATATTACCAGAATAACATAGGCACGCTTTTCTTTAAGGCGTCTGATATGAACGGAGATGCTCTTGGCTATACAAATACAACTATTTATATATATGATCCAGCAGGTAACCTAACATGGGTAAATACATACACCGCTGATGGGAATGGAAAAATATTACCAATGCCGAATTTTGATATACCCTCTGATGCTGCCTTGGGAACATATACAATATTTTCAAACTTCACGTGTTACGATTCGGTTGTTTCTCATACCATTAACTCAAACACAAGTGCTACATTTATTGTTGAATCCACTGCTGCTGGGGGAATAATCGCTGAGATAAAGACAGAGGTTGTGTGGTATCCGTCGAATGAAATGACATTTATCATAAATGTTTATGATGACAAGTACAGTCCAATAGAACCTGATAACATGACTCTGACAGTCTACGTGGGTTCACCTCTTCTAAATAATATCTATCTCACAGCCAATATGAACAGTTCCATACTTCAAAGAATTAATTATTCAAATGGAACTGGGTTTTATTATGTGCTGACGTATGTCATGCCTGCCAATACTGCTTCAGGGGATTATTGGGCAATTCTGGAGGCTTCCAAAGACCAATTCTATACCATAACGAGGGAACCCTTCAGGGTTTCCCAGGGAGGGCCTTATGATATTTATATAAATCTCCTTGAGGAAGAGGTTTACAGGTCGGATTATCTTGATTTTGAACTCATACTAGAAAACAAAGGGGAAGTCGGGCAGGATGTTGTTGTTGATTACTGGGTGACTGGGCCTGATAACAAAACCTGGTACTGGAAGAATCTTACCATATACACCCCGCCATTTTCAAATACCACTACTACTCTAAGTGCATATATATACGGAGAGCAATCGTTGGGTTTACATATGCTTACAGTGAGGGCAACCTTTAGTACCGTACAACCACCGGTAAGTGCTAGCACTACGTTTTCCGTTATTGCAAAGCCAGAGGTTGTTATACCTCCCAAGCCTCCAGCACCACCTGCTCCGTCCCCTCCAACCCTTCCACAACCACCACCAGAGATTTACAATCTTACGATATCAGAATACCCTCAAGAGATTCACGTGGTTAGGGGGTGGGAAGATGTGTTTCATGTTAAAGTGAATAACACAGGAAATACACCAATTGACATAAAC
>QMLA01000220.1 GCA_003646585.1 Deltaproteobacteria bacterium
AACATCATCTTCGGGGCCGTGGTAGAGGAGGGCCTGGAAGGGGCGGATATGGTTTTTATAGCCGCAGGCCTTGGAGGCGGAACCGGCACCGGAGGGGCCCCTGTTGTGGCCCAGGTGGCAAAGGAATTGGGGGCCCTTACTGTGGCCATTGTGACGAAGCCCTTCCGCTTCGAGGGGAAGAAGAGGAGGCGGCAAGCCGAGGAGGGATGGCATGAGCTCAAGAAGGTCACCGATACGATAATCACCATTCCCAACGACAGGCTCCTGGCCATAAGCGACAGGAACACCCCCTTGCTTGACGCCTTCAAGAAGGCCGATGAAGTCCTCTATCAGGCCGCCAAGGGCATATCGGACCTCATCCTCATGCCCGGACTGGTCAACCTGGACTTCAACGATGTAAAGGCGGTCATGTCCGAGATGGGAATGGCCATAATGGGGATGGGAAGGGCCTCTGGTGAAGGGCGGGCCATCGAGGCCGCCCAGCAGGCCATTTCAAGCCCCCTCCTTGAGGACATCTCCATCCAAGGGGCCAAGGGGGTACTGATAAACATCACCGGCGGTCCGGACCTGACCCTCCATGAGGTTAGCGAGGCCGCGGAACTGATCCAGGAGGAGGCAGACGAAGATGCCAACATCATCTTCGGGGCCGTGGTAGAGGAGGGCCTGGAAGGGGAGATGAGGGTCACGGTCATCGCCACCGGTCTCCAGGAGATATCCGAGAGCAAGGTCAGTCGTCCTTCTCTGAACCTGCCGGAGGAGGAGCTCAACAACCTGGACCTTCCCGCCTTCGTCCGCAGGGGAAAGGGTCTTGAGGATTTTTCCGGTTTCAGATTCAAGGCGAAGAGGGAGCCCCTGCGGGAACGCAGCGATCTGCCCACCTTCCTAAAGGAAGGCGTCGATTGAGCCGATGTCCCAGGCCCTAAGGCGCTACTACATCGAGATGATCTCCCGGGAAAGGGGGACCATTCGGAAGGACTGGGGAGGGAAGGTGACCTTCTGTCTCCTCTTCCCCAATTACTACAGGGTCGGGATCTCCAATTTGGGCTTTCAGTTTGTCTACGCCCTTTTGAATCTGCGCAAAGATGTGGTTTGCGAAAGGGCCTTTTTGCCCGAGCCATGGGCACTCCGCGAGCACCAACGGACCAACACCCCCCTCCTTTCGGTGGAAAGCCTCTCGCCCCTGAACCGGTTTGACGTGCTGGCCTTCTCCCTTCCTTACGAAAACGACTACCCCAACGTCCTGAGGATGCTCGAACTCGGCCGCATACCCCTTTTGAGCGAACAGAGGGGACCCCACGATCCCCTGGTCGTCGCGGGGGGTGCGGCCATAAGCATGAACCCAGAACCCATGGCTCCTTTCTTCGATTGCATCTTGGTGGGGGAGGCCGAAGGGCTGCTGGACAGCTTCGTCGATGCCCTGAAGAGGCACTGGGGATCTTCCAGGGAAGAAATGCTCAGGCAATTGGCACGGGTTGATGGCGTTTATGTTCCCTCCCTTTACGAGATGTTGCTAAACGAAGACGGGACCATGAAGGGACTTCATCCCCGCTCAGATGACCTCCCCCAAAAGGTCAAAAGGATATGGTTTGAGGGCCAACCATCCCTGCTTTCGGCCCCTTTGATCAGTCCCCAGGGGGAATTCGGGGAATCGGTCCTCGTAGAGGTGGCCAGGGGATGCCCTTACAGGTGCAAGTTCTGCTCGGTCCGCTCCCTCTATCACCCCTTCCGTCCCAGGTCTCTCGAATCCTTGAAGGAGGCCATAGCCGAAGGGATAAGGAGGACCGGGAAGGTGGGGCTGCTGGGGGCGGCCGTGGCAAGCCATCCCTACTTCGAGGAGCTGTGCCAGCTGGTCCTGGACCTTCGGGGACGCCTCTCGGTTTCCTCCCTGAGGGCCGATCGCATCACCCCTTCTCTGGCACGGATCCTCTCGGCCTCGGGACAGAGGACGGCCACCCTGGCCCCCGAAACTGGCTCGGAGGGCCTGAGACATACCATTGGCAAACACATCTCCAATGAGAGGCTCCTTGAAACCGTTGAAACGTTGGCACAACAGGGGATCACCAACCTCAGGCTCTATTTCATGGTGGGCCTGCCCGGCGAGAAGGAAGAAGACCTGAAGGCGACGATCCGATTGATCAAGGAAATCGTCCACAGACAGAGGACGATCCTTAAGGGGAACCGCTCCGAGATCACTGTAAGCCTCAGCCCCTTCGTTCCCAAACCCTGGACGCCCTTTCAGTGGTGCTCCTTCGAGGGCTTGGGCCAGATCAAGGCCAAGTTGAAGGAGATAAGGAGATCCCTGCCGGGGATAAGGGTTCATCACGACCTTCCCAAATGGGCCTATTGGGAAGCCCTCTTTTCCCTGGGGGACAGGAGGCTGGGACTCATGCTCTATCGGGGATACACCGAGGGAGACTGGATGGCTTACCTCAAGCTCTCCCTCCTAAATCCCGACTTTTGGGTCCTCAGGAAGAAGGGGAGGGAGGAGACGTTTCCCTGGGAGATCGTGGATTACGGGATAACCCGTGAGGACCTCTGGGAGGAACTCATGCTTTATGAAGGACGCTAGTCCCCTTTCTTGGATTCCTTCTCTTCCTTCTTCTCCTTTTTCTCCCTGTCCTTGTTTTTGTAATCCGTGGCGTACCAGCCGCTGCCCTTTAGATGAAAATTGGCCAGGGAGATCACCCTTTTGGCCTTCCCATGGCAGTGCTTGCAAACGGCAACCGGGGGATCGTCGAACCTCTGCAACAACTCGAACCTCTCACCACAATTGGTGCACTGGTACTCATAAATCGGCATGAGGGACCTCCTTGTAGGACTGGATGACAAAAATAAGCCCAAAGGTAAACCCTTTCAAGGAAATCGGTTTTAAACCCAACTTTGACACCGCGAGATATGGATTTGGCTTCTGGTCAGCATTTCAAGGGCTATCAGGCAGACG
>QMLA01000221.1 GCA_003646585.1 Deltaproteobacteria bacterium
ATCTTTCCACTAAAAAACCAAAAATTATATAAAGTTATTCTTAAATGGTGAAAGTTATAGGGGGTGAAAAGATGGCAATTCTAGAAGAGCCCATAAAGGAAACTTTGATTATTAAGAATTATATTGGTGGAGAGTGGGTAGAGTCAGAAGGAGAGCTTGTAGATGTTGTAAATCCGGCTACGATGAAGACAATAGCAAAGGTTCCAATCTCAACCAAGGATGAACTAGAGGCAGCGGTGGAGAAGGCCAAAGAAGCATTTCATGAATGGAGGAGAATTCCTCCGCTTGCCCGTGCAAGATGCCTCTTTAGATTGAAAGAGCTTATGGAGGAGCGCTTTGAGGAGCTCAGTAGAATCCAGACAATGGAGCATGGAAAGACAATTGATGAATCTAGAGGAGAAACGAGACGTGGAATTGAGAACGTTGAAGTCGCGACTGGAATTCCATCCTTGATGATGGGATATAATCTAGAGGATGTTGCAGCAGGCATTGATGAATACGTCATATATCAGCCATTAGGAGTTTTTGGAATAATAGGTCCTTTTAACTTTCCATTTATGGTACCGCTTTGGTTTGCGCCATATGCTGTCGCTACTGGCAACTGTGTGATTATAAAACCTTCAAGCGAGGATCCGATTAGCCAGATGAAAGTTGCTGAAATGGTTGAGGAAGCTGGCTTTCCTCCCGGCGTATGGAACGTAGTTAATGGTGATAGAACAGTTGTTTCAGCTATGCTTAATAATCCAGATATCGAGGGAATATGCTTCGTCGGTTCTACTCGTGTTGGAAGAGATGTTGTTTACAAGCGATGCGGTGAAACCGGCAAGAGAGTTATCGCTCAATGCAGTGCGAAAAACTTTCTGTTAGTAATGCCTGATGCCAACTTAAAAAGAACAATAGCTTCTTGTATGACTTCCTTCTATGGTAACACGGGCCAACGTTGCTTATCAGGCGCTAATCTCGTCATTGTTGGCGAAGGCCTAAATGAGCACGAATATAATGCATTTTATAAGAAGGTCGTGGATGCTTTTGTCAATGCAGCATCTAAGATAAGAGTTGGTTATGGGCTTGATGAAAGCGTTCAAATGGGGCCTCTTCGTGATAAAAGTAAAAAAGAGCGTGTCATAAAGTTTATAGAGAAAGGTATCGAAGAAGGAGCAAAGTTAAGGCTTGACGGTAGAAATGTAAAGTTGGTAGGGGATTGGCCTCATACGTGCTTCCTCAATCCAACGGTCTTTGAGGATGTTACACCGGATATGACGATTGGTAGAGAAGAAATATTCGGACCTGTAGCGAGCATTATGAGAGCCCGAAACCTCGACGAGGCGATAGAAATGATTCATAGTAATCCATATGGTAATGCGGCATCTATCTTCACTTCCAGTGGAAAATGGGCAAGAGAGTTTCAATATAGGGTTAAGTGCGGTAACATAGGTATCAACATTGGAATAGTTGCTCCTATGGCATTTTTCCCCTTTGGAGGAATGAAAAACTCTTTCTTCGGGGTGCTGCATGGACAGGGTAGAGAGGCGATCCGTTTCTTTACTGAAAGTAAAGTCGTTATTCAGAGGTGGTTTTAGCGTTGGAAAAGCAAACGACTGCTTCCGCCATAATCAGTTTCGCTGAGAAACTCGAAGATTCCTCCTCAAAATTTTATGTAAAATTATCTGAAAAGTATGAGCAAGGAAGAGAAATGTTCATGGCGTTTGCTAAAGAAAGCGAAAAGAACAAAGTATTAATAAAGAGAACTTACTTAGAGACCATCACTGATGCTATCGAAGCATGTTTTTCATTTGAAGACCTGAACCTGCAAGATTACTTGGTTGAAACAGACTTTAAAAAAGACGCGAGCTACAGCGATGCTTTGAAAATGGCTATAAAGCTGGAGGAGAAAGCCAGCAAATTCTACATGGATGTTGCTAAGCGATCAGAATCGTTGCTCGCCACGATACCGAGAGCTTTCAAAAAAGTGGCTGAAGTAAGGAATAATCGTAGGCTGAAACTAAAAAATCTCCTTAATAGCTTAAAATGTAACTAGCATATTAAGGTGTTAAAAATGGCAAAAATTGTCAAAGTATATCGAGTTCACTGCGAAATAAGACACATTGATGCGACTGCAATCGAATGGTCAGATGGTAAGACAACGATCAGATGTACTTACCGTAAATACTGTAAAACATGCCCATTAGAGTCAGGTAATGCGTAAAATTTATCCATAAGGGAAGATGGAAAAGCACAAGTTGTCCACAATCATGACGATGTAAATTTCGTCTAGAAATCTGGGAGATAGGAGGCTTGCGAGAATATAATTAAGTCTTGGCGGTATAATTTATCTGAATTTTTTACATTCTCGTGGTATCCAAGTATATAGTCGAGATATTTAAGGCTCTGTCCGAGAGAATTGATAGAATTAAAAGCGAATCCAGATGGTAAGAAAGGAGGTAACGAAACATGCTTCTATAAAATTTGAGTGAAGCCTTTGCTTCCCTTTTGATCTTTTTGATGTCCAGATTCGATATAAGTGTTAGCGGATCTGCCGGGAAGTTCCTCATCTTAATACCCATATATACAATTGGCTAATCGTTCTATCTTAGAAAATGAGAGGATAGTCTGAAGATGCTGAGAAGTCTTTTCTCTTTTCATTTACCTATCCTTTTCTAAAGATCACGTGCAAAAGATTCTTGGGTTTAGGCAAGATATTTCTAGGAGTGTGCGATCTGGAATTTAGAGGTAATCCTCCATGGATGCTAACATACTTGATGTCCAGAATCAGAAGCCCGAGAACGAGATAGAGCTAGAGAAAGTTGGAGTTGAAGGCTTAAGGAAATACGTGCTGATAAAGAGGCTGGATAAACCATACTATGCCATCGTTACAATCAACAGTTATATTACTCTTCCCTCAAACCTTCGCGGAGCGCACATGAGTAGATTC
>QMLA01000222.1 GCA_003646585.1 Deltaproteobacteria bacterium
ACCCAAAGGGTGATCCTTCCAGAAGGTCCTGAAGAAGACCTCGTGGACGTAATCCTCGGGGTTGTCCTCGGTCATCTTTATCTCCTGAAGGACCACCGCCTTCTCCCGCTCCAGCTCCTCGGGATCAAAAAGCGGGTCCCGCAGCAGATCGCCGAGCACATCGAGGGCAAGGGACAAATCCCTGCCCAGCACCCTCGCGTGAAAACAGGTATATTCCTTCGCCGTGAAGGCGTTGATACTGCCACCCACGGCCTCGATATCCCTGACGATCTGTGAGGCCGTCCTCCGCCCCGTCCCCTTGAAGACGGTGTGTTCGATGAAGTGACACATCCCCCTTTCCGAAGGCCCTTCGTCCCTTGAGCCAACCCTCACCCATATCCCCACTGCGACCGAGTTGAAATGGGGAAGGGCCTCGGTGATCACCGAGATCCCGTTCTCCAGGACCGTCTTTTTGTAGGACAACTAAAACCTCCGACGCGGCTGGGGGCGCCTCTCGGGTCTCCTGCCCCTTCCTTTGGCTTCCTCTTCAAGGACCGCCTTCCTGGAAAGCCTGAGCCTGCCATATTCATCTATCTCTATGACCTTGACCTTGACTTGCTGACCAACCCTGACCACATCGCTCACACTGCGGATCCTCTTGGTGTCCATCTGGGAGATATGGCAGAGTCCCACCACTCCCGGCATTATCTCTATGAAGGCACCGAAATCGGCTATGCGCTTAACCGTCCCTATGTAAACCTCCCCGATCTTTGCCTCGGCCGCATACTCCCTCACCATCTTTATGGCTTCCTGGATGGCATCGGGATTCGGGGAGGCTATCCTTATCAAGCCGTTCTCCTCGATATCTATCTTGACGCCGGTTTTGTCGATGATCGAACGGATGTGCTTGCCCAGGGGACCTATGACGTTGCGGATCTTGTCGGGATTTATTTGGATGGTGGTGATCCTCGGGGCATACTTGGAGAGCTCCTTTCTGGGGTGATCCAGGGTCTTGTTCATCACATCGAGAACGAAAAGCCTCGCCTCCCTTGCCTGATTTAAGGCCTCCCTGAGGATCTCCTTGCTCACCCCCGGTACCTTCACGTCCATTTGAAAGGAGGTCACCCCATCCCTGGTCCCGGCCACCTTGAAGTCCATATCGCCGTGGTGATCCTCCTCGCCCACGATATCGGTCAGGATCGCCACCTTCTCACCCTCTATCATCAGCCCCATGGCAATCCCTGCCACAGCGGCAGAAACCGGAACCCCCGCATCCATCAGCGACAGGGACCCACCACAGACGGTGGCCATGGAAGAGGAACCGTTCGATTCGAGGACCTGGGAGACGATCCTTATGGTGTAGGGGAACTCCTCCTTGGGAGGCACTACGGGCTCAAGGGCCCTTTCGGCCAGTGCCCCATGCCCGATCTCCCTGCGGCTCGGGGCCCTGAGAGGGGCGATCTCACCCACGCAAAACGGCGGAAAGTAATAATGGACCATGAAGCGCTTGTATATCTCGCCCTCCATGAGGCTCTCCACCTTCTGCTCATCCTCGGAGGTGCCGAAGGTGGTGGTCACCAGAACCTGGGTCTCTCCCCTGCGGAACATGGCCGAACCGTGGGTCCGCGGCAGAAACCCCACTTCACAGCTTATAGGCCTTATGTCCTTCGGGCCCCTTCCGTCCACCCTCCTGCCTTCCTCAAGGACCATGGATCTCACTATCTTCCGCTCCGCCTCCTCAAAGGCCATCTTCACCTGGAGCTCGCGCTGGGGGTCATCTGCCCCGAATTCCTCGAGGGCCTCCTTCAAGATCTCACCGATTCTGTCCCGCCGCTCTATCTTTTCGGTTATCTGAAAGGCATCCCTCAACCTCGGCACCGCCCACTCCAGAACTGCCGCCTTCAGGGATTCCTCGACCTCCGGAGGGGTGAAGCCCCTTTTGGGCTTCCCCCACTGCTCCCTCAATTCCTCCAGGAACTCCAGGATCGGTTTCGCCGATTCATAACCCTTGAAGATGGCCTCAAGGAGCACATCTTCGGGCACAAACCTGGCCCCCCCTTCCACCATTACCACCCCGTCCTTGTTGACCGCAACGGTGAGGTCCAGGAGGCTCTTGTCCAGCTCGCTTGCCGTGGGATTTATCACGAAATCCCCGTTCACAAGTCCGACCTTCACCCCGACCACGGGTCCCCCAAAGGGGATATCGGAAAAGTCCAGGGCCGCTGATGCCCCGATGATGCTGAGGAAGCTCGGGTCATTCTCCTGATCCACGGAAAGGACCGTAGCGATGACCTGGGTATCGTAATTATAACCCTCGGGAAAGAGGGGCCTTATGCTCCTGTCCACGAGCCTGGAGGAGAGGATCTCGAGTTCCGTCGGACGCCCTTCCCTCTTGAAAAATCCCCCCGGGATCCTGCCCGCCGCAAAGGTCATCTCCAGGTAATTCACCAAAAGGGGCAGAAAATCGCTCCCTTCCTTGGGCTCCCTGGCCGACACCGCAGTGACCAGAACCACCGTCTCCCCGTATCTCACCATCACCGCCCCATCGGCCTGCCGCGCCACCTCATCGGTTTCAATGATCAAGTTCCTTCCCGCCCACTCCGTATGAGCCCTCGGCATCTCAATCGCCTCCTCTGAAGGTTACTTCCTCAGCCCAAGCCGTTCTATCAAACGCTTATAACGCTGGGGATCCTGCTCTTTGAGGTAATCCAGGAGCTTTCTCCTGCGGCTCACCATCTTCATGAGTCCATAGCGCGAATGCAGGTCCTTTTTGTGAACCTTGAGGTGCTCGCTCAAAGTGTTGATCCTTTCGGTGAGGATGGCCACCTGAACTTCGGGAGAACCGGTGTCCTTTTCGTGCACCCGAAACTCCTCTATCAGTTGCCTCTTCCTCTCCGGATCCAATGCCATCTTTATCACCTCCCCATTTTTTATCCTGAACCCCCAAGT
>QMLA01000223.1 GCA_003646585.1 Deltaproteobacteria bacterium
ATCGATCACTTCGAGCCCGGGGACATCGTCATCTGCAACGACCCCTACTTGGGGGGACAACATCTGCTCGATGTGCAGTTCTTCGCCCCGGTCTTCTACAAGGGGGAGCTGGTGGCCTTTGTGGCCGACATCGCCCACCATCTCGACCTGGGCGGCAGTGTCCCCGGGGGTGTGGCAGGGGGCCTGACGGAGATCTATCAGGAGGGACTGAGGATACCCTTTGTGAAGTTCTTCAAGGCCGGTAAGGAGGACCCCGAGATAAGCAGCTTCATCGCCTCCAACATCAGGATCCCTGAGAAGACCCTGGAGGATCTCAGGGCCCAGGCGGCTACCACCCTCTGGGGGGTCAGAAGGGTTCAGGCGTTGATAGAGAAGTACGGTTTGGAGACCTTCAGGCGCTGCACTGAGATGTTGCTCCAGTACAGCGAGGAGAAGGTGCGGAGGGCCCTGCGGGAGATCCGCGAGGGGCTTTACACAGGGGTCGACCACCTGGACGACGACGGGATAGGCGGTGAGCCGGTGAGGGTGCAGGTGAACGTGAGGATCTCAGGGGGGTCGATGGTGGTCGATTTCGAGCGGACCTCGCGGCAGACCCGGGGGAACGTGAACTGTCCATGGTCGTGCACCTTGGGAGGGGTTTACTACACCCTCGTCGGGGCGATAGACCCTACATGCCCGTCAACTCCGGGACCTTCAGACCGGTGGAGGTGAGGTGCCCTGAGGACCTGGTCACTCGTCCCCTTCCCCCAGCGGGGGTGACCGCCCGCAGCCAGACCATGACGAAGATCGTCGAGGCGATGCTCAAGGCCTTAAGTCAGGTGGTACCCGAACGGGTGGTGGCCGGCAGCCACGGTCAGGCCTGCACCAACAGCTTCAGCGGCCTCGACCCCCGAACCGGCAAGGCCTTTACCTACATCGAGATCCAGGGGGGCGGAGCAGGAGCACGGCCCAACAAGGACGGCCCCGATGGACAGGATCTGCACCTGGGGCGATTCATGAACACCCCTGTGGAGGCGGCAGAGCTGGAGTATCCGGTGATGATCGAAAGGTACGAGTTCATACCCGACTCCGGTGGCGCAGGAAGGTACCGAGGTGGGTTGTCCCTGAGGAGGGACATCAGGTTCCTCACCGATGTGATCTGGGCCCGCTACTCCGACCGCCAGAAGTTCGCCCCCAGGGTCTCTTCGGGGGGAAAGAGGGCAGGGGTGCCTTCGTTCTCAATCCCGGTACTGACCGTGAGGAGCACAAGCGCGCCAAGGGTGTGGAGACCCTCAGGGCCGGGGACGTCCTCAGCATAAGATTGTCTGGAAGCGGCGGCTACGGTCCCCCGTGGGAGAGGGATCCAGAAAGGGTGGCCTGGGACGTGAAGAACGGCAAGGTGAGCAAAGAGGCGGCCTTGAGGGACTATCTGGTGGTCATACGGGACGATTTTACGGTCGACATGGAGGCAACAAAGATTCTCAGAAGAAATAGGACAAAAAGCCCAGGAGGTGAAACATGAAGAGGATCTTCATCATATGGCTGATCACCTTTGTGGGGATCGTGTTTCTCTGGGGCCCTGCCCGAGGGGCTGAAAGGCAACTCAAGGCGGTGAGCTTCCTGCCCAAGAACCATCAACTCTGCGCCATGATACACGTATGGGTGAAGAGGGTGAACGAGGCCTGCAAAGGTACCATCAGGATCAACTGGGTTGGAGGGCCGGAGGTGATCCCGCCCTTCGAGCAGGCAACGGCTTTGCAGAAGAACGTGGTGCAGGTTGCTTTCATCCCAGCGGCCTATTACCGGCTCCTGTTACCCGAAGCCGATGCCATATCCCTTTCCAAGTATGACTTTGCCGAGGCGAGGAAGCCCGGGGGACTTTGGGATTTCATGGTGGAGAGACACAAAACAATAGGGATGATGCCGGTTGGTACTTGGCTCTACGATCCCTTTTATCTTTACGTCAACAGGCCTATAAAGCACCTTAAGGATTTAAAGGGCTTGAAGATGAGGACCGCAGCCAAGTACGACAAAATGATGAAAAAACTGGACATCATCCCTGTAACTGTGCAATTCAGCGAGACTTACACCGCCCTTCAGCGGGGTTTGGTAGATGGTTTCGGCTGGACGACCCTTGGTCCCAGGCAGTGGGGATGGCTGGACTATTGCAAATACGTGATCGATATAGCTTTCTACACCAGACAGAATACCTTCATGATCTTCAACTTGGAATGAATTGCGGAGCGATTCACATGTTAAAGTGGATATTTTGATAAGTAGGATGAGTGAGCGCAAGAGGATGGCTTTAGAGATAGCCAGTTCTGTCATCGGATTGATGGTTTCAATAATTTTGACGATTTTTGGAGCTCTTGTGACATGGGATTATTACGTAAGGAGCATTTATAACCCTTCTGCTACAGAGCTTCCTTTGGTGCCTGTCATAGCTGTTATCCCCTTGGTTCCTTTCTGCTTTCGGTGGAGTTCTGCTCAAAGATCATAAAGGCAATCAAAGGATTGGTGAGAAAGGAAAGTTGATCCAATGGAATGAAATCGAATGCTTGGCACAGGGCAAAGAGCAGCGTCTGTTTTCAGTGAAAGCCCTTTGAGTCAAGGAAACCCCAGTTGCTTTTGCGGGTAAGGTGTGGTAGCTCGTTAAGGTGATGGAAGGAGGGGATGTATATAAACGGCTAGCCGATCATCTCTCCAAATTGGGAATGGGTTATCCCCCTTCGGATGCCCTGGAGGAGATCCTGCGGGAGTGTTTCAGCCCGCAGGAGGCCGAACTTGCCCTGGCCCTCCCCACCGCCGTTCCCCCCCTCAAGCTGACCGAAGTAGATGAGATAGCTCGAAAGGTTGGCTTGCCCAAAGGGGAATTGGAGCGGATTCTGGAAGACCTTGCCAGAAGGGGGTTGCTGTTTTCCGGAAGGACCGAGGACGGCAAAAGGGG
>QMLA01000224.1 GCA_003646585.1 Deltaproteobacteria bacterium
ACCATCCACAATATGTAGCCCGCGGTGAGCACGATGCCGATGGCCGCAATCACCGCGTAGATGCGCATGAGCGCGTCTCCCTGCACGCCCCAGGCGATTACCTGCTGCCACACCGCGTTGCTGGCGAACGTGCCCTTGATGATGAGGAACTCGCCCCAGAACCCGATAAGGCTGGGCAGACCCAGCGAGCTCAGCGCCGCGATGTACATCACGAAAGCGAATCGTGGCATGGTTATCATCAGTCCGCCGAGGTCTTTTATCATCCGCGTGTGCGTGCGGTCGTAGATTACGCCGACGAGGAGGAACAGCGCGCCCGTGCCCAGCCCGTGCGCGACCATTTGCAGAATGGCACCGTTGAATCCGTCCGGATTCATGCTTACGATGCCCAAAATGATGAAGCCCATGTGGGAAACCGAGCTGTAGGCGACGAGTTTTTTGAGGTCCGGCTGCACCATGGCCACCATCGCGCCGTAGATTATGGACACCACCGCCAGCAGCCCGATGAACGCGCCCAGCCAGTAGCCCAGGTCGGGGAACGTGGGATACAGCACGCGCATATACCCGTAGGAGCCCATCTTCAGCAAAATGCCTGCCAGGATGACCGATATCGGCGTGGGCGCCTCCACGTGCGCGTCGGGCAGCCACGTGTGGAAGGGGAACAGCGGCACCTTGATGGAAAACGCCAGGAAAAATCCCCCGAACATCAGCAGCCGGTAGCCCACCATCGCCGAGGCTATTCCCGGCGCATCCGCCAGCTCGATCATGGAAAATGTCCCCACGCCGGCGAAGAGGAACATCGTGAGGATGGCCACCAGCATGAACACGCTGCCGAACAGCGTGAACAGGAAGAACTTGATCGCCGCGTACATCCGGCGCGCGCCGCCCCAGATGCCGATGAGGAAGTACATCGGCACCAGGCTGACCTCCCAGAACACGTAGAAGAGGAAGTAGTCGAGCGCGGCGAATACGCCCAGCATCCCGCCTACGAGCAGCAGGTAGAGTATGAAGTACTCCTTTACCCGTTCCTTGATGCCAAAGCTGGCGATGCAGGCCAGCACGCTGATGAAAGCGGTCATCAAAAACAGCGGGAAGGATAGGCCATCCAGGCCTACGATGTAGTGCACGTTCAGTATGTCTATCCAGTTGCGGTCCAGGAAGTAGTTGAAGCCTTCAAACGAGGGCACGAAGCGCATCCACACGCGCATGGTCTCGCCGAGGAAGCTGGTCGGGCTGAACAGCCGTCCCAGCACGTCCCACCATCCCAGCCACAGCCCGGCGGTGATTACAAGGGGAATCGCGGTGAAGACCAGCGCCCAGCCGCGCAGCGTCCCGTGCTTGCGGTGGTTGATGAACATCAGCGTTACCGCGCCCAGTATCGGGGCGAAGATGCTAAGGTTTACCGGATTGCGGAAGAAGTTGGTGAACGCGCCGATGAGCTGGTCTTCGCTGGTATGGCCGATAGCGGCAAGAACAAACAGCACGCCGAGGACGATGATAACGGTAACGGCTTGCCGGAGTATCTCACTGAGCAGGTTTCGCCTCGCTTCAGACATGTTCACTCCCGATACACATTAGAAAAAGTACCTCACAACCCAGAACAGCACCGCGGCGATTATCAAAACGAGCATGTAGTGCTGCAAATATCCGCTCTGCAGGGGGCGGATGCCGCGCTTTATTCCCAGCCACATATACCCCGCGAGATTCACCAGACCGTCCACGACCCACAGGTCGAACCACGCGTAGGCGTAGGCGAACATCTTCGTGCCCGCGCCGAACGCGTTCACGATAAGGTCCACCACCCAGGTGTCGAAAATACGCGACGCTTTCGCTAGCACCATAAAGCCGCGCACGATGATGCCGTTGTAAAAGTGGTCCATGTAGTAGCGGTTCGCCAGCACCGCTTGAAGAACCTGCACCAGTCGGGTGCGGTAAAGGCGCATAAACACGGCGAATTTCGCGCCCCAGATGATATAGGCCACAAATACCCCGCCAAGCGCCATCGCGGTGGAAATGCCCATCACCAGCCAGTTGACCTCTGCATGGTGCGCGTGCCCGAAGGTGATGAAGCCCTGCCACCAGGTGATGCCTAAGGGGACCGCGCCCACGAATCCGAAAAAGCCACCGAACAGCGCCAGCACGATTAGCGAGGCGCCAACCACCCAGGGGGATTCCCGCGGCACGTGGCGGTGCTCCTCGTGTTTTTCTGGCTCTTCGTCTTCGCGATAAAGCGTCTTCAGGCCGCCCAGGCTGCGATCGTATTTTTTTATCTCCCAGTTTTCCTGCTCCGATTGAAGCTTCGCCTGGTCTTCTACAAAGTCCTCCGTCGGCGCGTCGTTGCCACGGTATTTGCCGGCGAAGGTGAGAATCAGCAGGCGCGTCATATAAGCCGCGGTCAGGAACGCCACCAGCTCCCCGGCGAGAAACAGCAGCCAGTACGCCCCGCCGTGCTCACTCCCCCAGGCGTAAGCGCTGCCCAGTATTTCGTCCTTGCTCCAGAAACCGGAAAACGGCGGGATGCCCATAAGCGATAGCGACGCGATGAGAAAAGTGACGAAGGTAATCGGCATCAGCTTCGCCAGTCCGCCCATGCGCCGCATATCCTGCTGGTGGTGGCAGCCCATTATCACCGACCCGCTGCCGAGAAAGAGGCAGGCCTTGAAAAACGCGTGGTTGATGAGGTGAAACACGCCAGCGGTATAACCGGCAACGCCCAGCGCTAAAAACATATAGCCCAGCTGGCTCATTGTCGAATACGCCAGCACCTTCTTTATGTCGTTCATCACCAGGCCGACCAGCGCGGTAATCAGCGCGGTGAAGGCGCCCACGGCGGCTACGACCGTCATCGTGACAACGCTGGCCTGGACGATAGGGAATATCCGCACGACCAGATAAACGCCGGCGGAGACCATCGTGGCGGCGTGAAT
>QMLA01000225.1 GCA_003646585.1 Deltaproteobacteria bacterium
CAGTTATGTGGCCGTGGAACTGGCCAAGAAGATCTTCGGAGACCTGCAGGACAAGAGTGTGCTCATCGTTGGGGCGGGGGAGATGTGTGAGCTTGCGGCAAAACACCTCAGGGCAGCAGGGGTTAGGACCCTGCGGGTTGCCAACAGGACGTGGCAGAGGGCCGTTGATCTTGCCCGAAGGATGGGGGGAGAGGCCGTTCCCTTTGAGGGATTGAGGGAATTCCTGAGGGATTCGGATATCGTCTTGAGCTCCACGGGGGCTTCAAGGCCGATAATCCTCAAGGACGACGTATCCATGGCCTTAAAGAGGCGCAGGGGAAGGCCGATCTTCTTCATAGACCTGGCCGTCCCCAGGGACATCGACCCCGATGTCAACGAACTGCCCGATGCCTATCTTTACGACATAGACGACCTGAGAACGGTTGCCCAGGAAAACGCCAGGGATCGCCTGAAGGAGGCGGAAAGGGCCCGAGAGCTGGTCGAGGAGGAGGTGGAGAAGTTCACAAGGTGGTATAGGTCCCTGGAGGCAGCTCCCACCATAAGGGAACTCAGGGAGTGGGCCGAAAGGGTGAGGGAGGGGGAGCTCCAGGATGCCTTAAAGGGCCTGGACCTGGATGAGAAGGACAGGGAGCGAATAGAGAGGATGAGCCGCAGGATTCTCAATAAATTGCTTCATCCCGCAATCGATTTCCTCAAGCACACAGCCGCCAATGGCCGCGGAAAAGAGTACGTGGAGATGATAAGGTGCCTTTTCGGTCTGAGAGAACCCTGAAGTTTTTTGCCCTCCTTCTCCCCTTCAGCCTGTTCATCTGCGGGGTCTGTTGGCCTCTCAGCCTGAGGGATGAGAAGAGGATAGGAGAAGAGCTCTACCGCAAGCTCAGCAAAAAGCTCCATTTCGTGTCCGATCCCCTGATAGGACTTTACGTGAGGGAGGTCGGACAGAGGATCGTTGAGGCCTCAGGAGACAGGCGCTTCCGTTACCGGTTTTTCGTCATCGAAGGGAACCAGCCCAATGCCTTCACCATCCCCGGGGGTTACGTCTTCGTGAATACGGCCCTCCTGAACATGGTATCCTCTGAGGACGAACTGGCAGGGGTCCTGGCCCATGAGGTCTCGCACTCGGTCCTCCGGCATGTGTCCCGCATGTTCGAAGGGGCCCGCAGGGTGTCCCTGGCAAGCCTTGCGGCCCTTGTGGCGGGGATGCTCCTTGCCAAGGAACCGAAGGCACAGGGGGCGATAGCCGCTGGCACAGCTGCAATGGCCCATTCCCTCATCCTCAAGTACAGCAGGGATCACGAATTCGAGGCCGATCAGCTGAGCCTCAAGATCCTGCAGAAGGCCGGATACAGCCCGCAGGGGCTCGTGAGCTTCCTGAGGAAGATATACCGCTGGAGCAAGACCATCTCGGTGGAGGTGCCCGTTTACCTAAGCACCCATCCCGCGATCCCCTCAAGGATAGCTTATCTTGAAGCCCATGCCGGTTCCCATCCACCTACCGAGACCCTCGCCCTAAAGAGGATCAAGGCCAGGCTCAGGTTGATGCAGAGGGATCCGGAGGAGGTCCTCAGGGAACTCCATCGGGGAGAGGACCTCGGTGTCGATGAGCTGTACCTTCTGGCCCTGGCCCTGATCAGGAAGGGGAACCATCGGGAGGCCATGGAGGCCTTAAAGAAGATGCTTGTGCTTTCCCCCGGGGATCCCTATGCCCAAAGGGAGCTGGCCCTTTTGCTCATCTCCCTCAAGGAGTTTGACAGCGCAGAGGGTTTCCTGGAGGGTGCCCTCCGCGCTTTCCCCCGGGATCCCGAACTGGTCCTTGCCAAGGTCAACGCCCTTCTTTTTGAGGGGAAGACGGAAGAAGCGATAGCCTTCTGTCGGACAGCCGTGGAGAAGGTTCCCCAGGAGGCCTTCCTTTATAAGGTCCTCGGGGAGCTCTTTCGGAAGGCTGGCAACGAGGTCCTCTCCCACGAGAACTTCGGCCTCTACTTCATGAAAGAGGGCGACAGGGAGGCCGCCCTCTACCACTTCCAGAAGGCCCTGGAATTGAGCCGGGGGGAAGAGAGGGAAAGGATCAGGAGGAGAATCGAGGCCCTTAAGGGGTCTTAAAGGAGGTATCCATGCGGGTGCGAAATCCCAACGTTCAACGCATTATCGAGACCCAGGTCAAGAGCTGGTTTGGGGATCTCACCTCCCCTGAGGTCCAGAGGCAGTGGAAGCCGCCCATTTTGCTGTCGAGGGAACGGGGGACGGTGGCCGAGGAGGTCACGGAGAGGCTGTCCTCAAAGCTCGGCTGGCCTTCCTACGATAAGGAGCTGATCATTCAGATCGCCGAGGCGGCAAAGGAGAATCCCAAAAGGGTGGAGTTCCTGGATGAGAAATCAAGGGAGATCTTCTGGGAGTACACCGAGGTGTTTTTGAGATCGGCCAAGGTCCTTCAGGATGAATACGTCCTTTATCTGAAGAGATTCATAAGGACGCTGGGGCGTATCGGAGGATGCATAATAGTGGGCCGGGGGGCCAATTTCATCATAGAGCCCGATAAGGCCTTGAGGGTCAGGCTCATAGGAAGACCCGAGGGATGGAAGGAGGCCTTCATCAGACGTTATGAGGTGAGGGAAGGGGAGGTGGAAAGGGTCATAGAGGAGTGGAACAGGGAGCAGAGGCAGTTCATAAGGAAGTACTTCGGCGCAGATCCCTTCGACCCCCACAATTACGATGTGGTGATAAACCTGGACCACCTCGGCTGGGAGAAGGCCTCCGAGCTGATCCTTATGGCCTACAGGCTGAAGTTCCCCTCCGTTAACATAGCTGGTTGAGTCCGCAGGTTATGACCTGGCCCTCGCGGGAACCGCTGCGGTAAACGGTGATGCCCTTGCAGCCCAACTGGTAGGCCAGTCGGTATATCTCGTCCACCTGCTCGAC
>QMLA01000226.1 GCA_003646585.1 Deltaproteobacteria bacterium
AGGCTCTATGTGAACTATTTTCAGCCTTCGGTGAAGCTTCTGGAGAAGGTGAGGGAGGGGTCTAAGGTCAAAAAGAGGTATGATGATCCCAAGACCCCTTATGAGAGGGTGCTTGAGTGTGCTGATCTCGATGAGGAGGTCAAAAGGAGACTGAAGCAGGAGTATGAGGGGCTGAACCCTGCAGAGTTAAGAAGAAGGCTGCTTAAGCTTCAGGAAAAGCTCATAGAGCTGGCTACTGCCTCCAGGAGGAAGATCCATGCCTTGGGATAGATTTTCATATGAGGCAACGAATACTACTTCAAGTAGATTTTGTAATGAGGCATCAAGGGTCGTCCATTGTCCTTGACGCTAAGGGGTGCAGAAATTAGGATTGTTAAGCCCATGGTACCGGTTGTGTGCATAATAGGCTGGTCCGGCAGCGGGAAGACCTCCCTTATTGAAGGGCTCCTTGAGGTCTTCAGGGGGCGGGGAAGGAAGGTGGGTGTCATCAAGCACCATCCCCATCGTGCAGGGTCTCTCCCTCCCGGAAAGGACACCACAAGGTATCTTGAAGCAGGAGCCGGGGCCGCGCTCCTTCTGGGTCCCGCAGGGTATGAGCTGATCGTCGTCAGGGAAGGGGAACCGCCATTAGATGAAGTCCTGGCCCTCTTTTGGGGTTATGACCTGGTGCTGGCCGAGGGGTTTAAGGGATCCGACTATCCCAAGATAGAAGTATTCAGGGGATCGGAGGAGGGCCCGCTTTATAAGGTGGTCAAAGGGGTTATTGCCCTCGTGAGCGATCAGATCAGCGATCCCTCCCTTCCCTGTTTCCGAACCCATCAGGTGGAGGCCCTGGCGGACTTCATAGAGGATCGTTTTTTGAGGTCCTCCGCAAAGGTGTCCCTTTTGGCCGACGGGAAGGTCGTCGGGCTCAACAGGTTCGTGAGCACCCTCATCGGAGGGGTGATAGAGGCCATGGTCAGGCCGCTTAAGGGCTGTGAAGGGGTGCGGGAGGTGATAATAAGGTGGAAGGCCTGATGCGGATTGAGGAATTCCTCATCCCCAAGCCGGGAGGGGATCTCAAGTACGAATGCATCGGCTGTTGCTCTTCCTATCCCCTTGATCGCTTCCTCTATACGTGTCCCCAGTGCGGTGGGCTTCTGAGGATCGAAGACTCGGGGTTTGAACGCCTTCTGGAGGTCCCGCCTGAGGGATGGAGGGAAATCTTCGACAGGCGGAGGTTGTTGAGGATAGACGCCTTGAAGGGGGTCTTCCTCTTTTACGAACTGATCCTGCCGGTGGTTCCCCTTGAGGATGTCCTTTACCTGGGGGAGGGACAGACCCCCATGGTAAGGGCCAATGAGGAGCTCTCCAGGTGGGTGGGTGCCCCCTTCCAGATCAAATACGATGGCCTCAATCCCTCCCTCAGCTTCAAGGATCGGGGTATGGCCTCTGCGGTGACCTTTGTGAACTACATGATAAAAAGGCGTGGGGTGGAGCGGGTGTTGGGGATTTGTGCCTCCACTGGGGATACATCGGCCGCGGCCGCCCTCTATCTGGCCTACCTTCCCAGGGACAGGGTTTATCCGGTGGTGCTTCTGCCGGAAGGAAGGGTTACCCCCGCTCAGTTATCCCAACCCCTGGGATCAGGGGCCCTGGTGATAGAGATACCGGGGGTCTTTGACGATTGCATGAGGATCGTCGAGGAGCTTGCAGCAAACTACGAGGTCTGTCTCCTCAATTCCAAAAACCCCCTCCGGATATTGGGGCAGAAGACCTATGCCTATGAGGTAGCCCAACAATTGGGATGGGATACCTCGGGGTTGGTGGTCGTGGTCCCCATAGGGAATGCGGGGAACGTGGTGGCCATCATGGAGGGCTTCCTTGACCTTCGGAGGCTCAGGATCATCCCCGAGTTGCCGGTCATCATCGGGGTTCAGAGCGAGCACGCCAATCCCGTAGCCCTGTGGCACAGAACCGGCACCTATACCCCCGTCGATGTAAAACCCAGCGTTGCTCAAGCCGCCATGATCGGCAATCCGGTGTCCTTCCCCAAGGTGAAGAAGTTGGTGGAGGAACACTACCGGGAGAGGTTCCAGGTGGTGGAGGTGACAGAAGACGAGATCATGGAGGGGATGCTCGTGACGAACCGTCACGGACACGTGGTATGCACCCAGGGAGGTGAGGCGGTGGCCGGTCTGAGAAAGGCCCTAAAGGAGGGAATTGTGGATCCGCAGGGGAAGACCCTGGTGGTGAAGTCCACGGCCCATCACCTTAAGTTTGCCAACTTCCAGCAGATGTATTTTGAATCCGGTTTTCCCGAAGGGTATAGGGTCAACATCCGCGAGGACCTGAGGAACCGTCCGGTCAAACTCCCCCCCAGTGCCGAAGAGATCGCCAGGTTCCTCGGCCTTGAGCCCCGTCGATGAAGATAAAGGACATAGGGGAATTCGAGCTGATAGAGCGCCTAAAGGCCTTCGAGGGAGAGGGCCTTGAGGCAGGGATCGGTGAGGACGCAGCGGTCTTGAACCTCGGACAGGTGGACCTCCTTTTTACCACCGATCTCATGGTCGAAGGGGTGCATTTCCTCAAGGGCTTGACCCCCGCTCGAGCCATCGGGCACAAGCTCCTGGCGGCAAACCTCAGCGACCTCGCGGCTTGTGGAGCAGAACCCCTCATTTACACGGTCCTCCTTGTGGTCCATCCCGAAGAGAGGTGGGAGTATGTGAGGGAGATCTACCAAGGGATGAGGGCCCTGGGCGAACGATTCGGGGCAAGCCTTGCTGGCGGTGACATCTCCCGGGGAGAGCAACTCCTTCTGGGCCTCGCCCTCCTGGGCAAGGTGCCGAGGGGTCGCTGGGTACCGAGGTCGGGGGCAAGGGTCGGGGATGCGATCTTCGTCTCGGGGAGCCTGGGGGAATCGGCCC